>NZ_JBFBBD010000005.1:0-194286 GCF_040689515.1 Streptomyces sp. NPDC051173 | reverse complement strand
CCCCCAGCTACCGCTGGGAGGTGCCCCCAACGGGCTGAAAAGAAAAGGACGGCGTACCCGGCGGAAAAGAAGAGCCGGGCCGCCCGCTGTCCGGCCACTTCGTGGGGCAGACCCCCGCGAGGCCCTGAAGCTAACCTGCTGTCATGACTGTGCATCTTGAGGCCGCCGAGGGCGTCGGGACCATCCGGCTCGACCGTCCGCCCATGAACGCGCTCGACATCGCCACCCAGGACCGGATCCGCGAGCTCGCGGAGGAGGCGACCCACCGCGCCGACGTGCGGGCCGTCGTGCTGTGGGGCGGGGAGAAGGTGTTCGCGGCCGGCGCGGACATCAAGGAGATGCAGAAGATGGACCACGCGGCGATGGTGGCCCGCTCCCGTGGCCTCCAGGACGCCTTCACCGCCGTCGCCCGCATCCCCAAGCCCGTCGTCGCCGCCGTCACCGGCTACGCGCTCGGCGGCGGCTGCGAGCTCGCGCTCTGCGCCGACTTCCGCATCGCCGCGGACAACGCCAAGCTCGGCCAGCCGGAGATCCTGCTCGGCCTGATCCCGGGCGCGGGCGGCACCCAGCGGCTGGCCCGGCTCGTCGGCCCGTCCAGGGCCAAGGACCTCATCTTCACCGGCCGTCAGGTGAAGGCCCCCGAGGCGCTGGAGCTCGGCCTCGTCGACCGGGTCGTGCCCGCCGGGGAGGTCTACGAGCAGGCGCACGCCTGGGCCGCGAAGCTCGCCGCCGGCCCCGCCCTCGCGCTGCGCGCCGCGAAGGAGGCCGTGGACACGGGCCTGGAGACCGACATCGACACCGGGCTCGCCATCGAACGCAACTGGTTCGCGGGGCTGTTCGCCACCGAGGACCGGGAGATCGGGATGCGCAGCTTCGTCGAGGACGGGCCCGGCAAGGCCAAGTTCGTCTGAAGATCGACCGGTTGGGCATGAGCGCCACGGGGGTCGCCGAACGGTCGGCGGCCCCTTCGCCGTTGCCCCGGCACGCCCGGCCCGCATGCCGGATGGTTGCCCCTTGTGGGGGAATTCCGCGAGGTGTGCGAACCCGTCGAAATGACCTTGTTCCATGCGCTGAGCGATCATCTGTGCACCCGCGGTCACCGCAGGTCAGTCGCCATTTTTCAGGTGACTGGCTGCCCATGGCATATGTCGCGGAGCGGCGTTGGAGGGCCGGATTCCGCTCCAGGGAATCCCTTGGTTCCAGCCCACGGCGTCTTTACGGCGGCCATGATGGGGTGCATGGCGGGCCTGGAAGGAACGGATCAGCCGCGGCAGCGAACCGGCACGGCCGCTGTGCGCTGGATGCCGTCCGCGGAGGATGAACTGGCGCTCAAGGCGCTCGACCTGTTCGGCGACCCCACGCTCGGCGAAGTCCAGCTGCCCTCCCGCCCGGAGTCGGCGATCGCCGCCCGGCGGCTCACCCAGTCCGTCGTCCTGCGGCACTGGGGGCTCTCCGCCCAGCTCGCCGAGCACGCCGTGCTGCTGGTCTCCGAGCTCGTGGGCAACGCCGTCCGGCACACCGGCGCGCGCTGCTTCGGGCTGCGGATGCTGCGCCGCCGCGGCTGGCTGCGCATCGAGGTGCGCGACCCCTCCCGCGGGCTGCCGTGCCTGATGCCGGTGCACGAGCTCGACACGAGCGGGCGCGGGCTCTTCCTGGTCGACAAGCTCTCGGACCGCTGGGGCGTGGATCTGCTGGCGCGCGGCAAGACGACGTGGTTCGAGATGAGGGTCGCGGACCGCTGAGCCGGCCCCGGCGCGGCCGGGAAACGCAGAGGCCCCCATCCGTCGGTGTGCGACGGGCCGGGGGCCTCTGCGTGCGGCCGCGGAGAAATGGGGTGTGTTCCGCGGCCGGAAGAACGACCTGGCCCGGGTCAATGGGGGTCGTGCCATCGACTATGGCAGACGGTCGCGTCCCAGCCAAAGCGGCTATCGGGGCAGATCGGTCAATTCAGGAGCGATCTCTCGCTAATCAAAGGTGAGTTGTAACACCCGCCTTATATTCCATGAATGAACCAGCGGTAACCCCTATTTTTATGCGCACAGTGTCGATTGGGGGTCGATTGGGGGTCGATGGGGGGTCGATGGGGAGCCGATGAGGCATGTCGGTCCTTGCGGGCCGGGCCGTTCTGGAGTGTCATGTCCCCGCCGGGCTACCGACCGGTGTGCCCGCCATCCGGGAGCCCCCATGGACGAAGACACCGCCACCACCCCCTATCCCCGCACCCACTGGATACCGGCCGGCCGCGCCAACTACACCGAATCCAGCCGCCCCTCCGCCCACCCGGTCGACTTCCTCGTGATCCACGTGACCCAGGAGACCTTCGGCGACGCGATGAGGATCTTCCAGGACCCCACGGCCAAGGTCTCGGCGCACTACATGGTCGCCTCCGCGGACGGCTACATCGGCCAGTTCGTCCGCGAGAAGGACATCGCCTGGCACGCCGGCAACTGGGACTACAACACCCGCAGCATCGGCATCGAGCACGAGGGCTGGATCGACCGCCCCGAATACTTCACCGACGCGATGTACCGCTCCTCGGCCCGGCTCGCCGCCGCCGTCTGCGCCCGCTACGGCATCCCGAGGACCCGCGACCACATCATCGGGCACGTCGAAGTGCCCGGCTCCACCCATACCGACCCCGGCCCGCACTGGGACTGGGACCGCTATATCGGCCTGGTGATCAACGGCGGCTAATCTGTGCCGGTCACACCAGCACACAAGGGGAGGCCCACATGGCCGACAACGCGACGCGCGAGGCCGAAGCGCGCAAGGCTTTCGACCGGTTCGACGCCGACGGGGACGGTCTGATCACCGCCGCCGAGTACAAGAGCGTGATGGCTCAGCTCGGCGACTTCAACGTCACCGAGACCGTGGCCCAGGCCATCATCAACAAGAAGGACGCCAACGGCGACGGCGTGCTGTCCTTCGAGGAGTTCTGGGCCTCCCTCAACGGCTGACCCGGCCCGCGCACGGCTCCCGGCGGGTCAGCGCCAGCCTCTGCGCTGCGCACTGGCCCGCCGCCTGCGGTCGTTGCACAGCAGGCACCGGCCCCAGCCCGGCGGCAGCGGGTCGTCCTTGTCGCCGTGGAGCGGATCCACGGGCCCCTTGGGGTGCTCCGCGCACGCCGTCGCGCCCAGCCCGGCCCCCAGGGCACCGGCCGCGGTCAACGCCCGGCGCAGGGCGTCGAGAAGCTGGTCGGCCTCATGGGGGGCCGGGGCGGCGTCGAGGGCGAAGGCGATGTCCGAGGCGGTGCTGAGCGCGCTCTGGAGTTCGCGCAGGTCTGCGTAACTCATGCTGGAGAGCGTACGCGCCACCACTGACAACGCCCGCCGCCCGGGAAGATCAGACCGCGGTCAGCGCCCAGCTCCGCTCCGCCCGGGGCGAGGACGCGTCACGCACCGGCCGCACCCCCTCGCCCGCCGCCGTCCGGGCCCCGCCCGCGCGGCGCGAATCCTGCGCCCAGATCCGGCCGTCCGCCTCGGACGCCACCTTGCGCAGACCGTCCCGGCCGGCCGGAGCGGTGCGGAACCGCTGCTCCGGCGCCCCCGTGTCGCACAGCGCGGTGACCAGCAGCGAGCCCTTCCCGTCGATGCAGTGGTACGGCTCGGCCACCGACGAGAACTGATGGGTGGCCGCGCTGTACAGCCAGGACTGCCGCGCCGGGGCGGCCGCGTCGCACGCCTCCAGCGCCACCAGCCTGGGCCGCGCCGCACCCCGTGGGTCGCGGTAGCCCGAACCCTCCGCCGTCAGACAGCCGCCGTACGCGCCGTTGTGCAGCCGTACCGCCGCCGACGGCACCGCCACCGGCGCGGCGACGGCGGAGGGCGCCGCGAGGCCGAAGGCGGCGGTGACGGCGCCGACGATCGCGGCAGTGGCGCGGGCGTGGTGGCGCATGGCCGGGCTCCTCGCGATGGAACAGCAACTGAACGGCAACGAGGAGCCGACACTACTGACGGGGATCACACCGTGACATGGTGTTTCCGGCCATGATCCCCGAGCGGGGAGCGCCGGTTCAGCACTCGATGACGTTGACCGCGAGCCCGCCGCGGGCCGTCTCCTTGTACTTGACCTTCATGTCCGCGCCCGTCTCCTTCATGGTCTTGATGACCTTGTCGAGGGAGACGTGGTGACGGCCGTCGCCGCGCAGGGCCATGCGGGCGGCGGTGACGGCCTTGGCCGCGGCCATGCCGTTGCGCTCGATGCAGGGGATCTGCACCAGGCCGCCGACCGGGTCGCAGGTCAGGCCCAGGTTGTGCTCCATGCCGATCTCGGCCGCGTTCTCGACCTGCTCGGGCGAGCCGCCGAGGACCTCGGCGAGGCCGCCGGACGCCATCGAGCAGGCGGAGCCGACCTCGCCCTGGCAGCCGACCTCGGCGCCGGAGATCGAGGCGTTCTCCTTGAAGAGCATGCCGATCGCGCCCGCGGCGAGCAGGAAGCGGACGATGCCGTCCTCGTCCGCGCCGGGCACGAAGTTCATGTAGTAGTGCAGCACGGCCGGGATGATGCCCGCGGCGCCGTTGGTGGGGGCGGTCACGACGCGGCCGCCCGCGGCGTTCTCCTCGTTGACGGCCATGGCGTAGATCGTGATCCACTCCATCGCGCGGGCCTGCGGGTCGCCCTCGGCGCGCAGCTGGCGGGCGGAGTTGGCCGCGCGGCGGCGCACCTTGAGGCCGCCGGGGAGGATGCCCTCGCGGGACATGCCGCGGGAGACGCACGCCTGCATGACGCGCCAGATCTCCAGCAGACCCTCGCGGATCTCGGTCTCCGTGCGCCACGCCTTCTCGTTCTCCAGCATCAGGGCGGAGATCGAAAGGCCCGTCTCGCGGGACATCCGCAGCAGCTCGTCACCCGTGCGGAAGGGGTACTTCAGCACGGTGTCGTCCAGGACGATCCGGTCCTCGCCGACCGCGTCCTCGTCCACGACGAAGCCGCCGCCGACGGAGTAGTAGGTCTTCTCCAGCAGGGGCGCGCCGGCCTCGTCGTAGGCGAAGAGCGTCATGCCGTTGGCGTGGTACGGCAGGGAGCGGCGGCGGTGCAGGATCAGCTGGGTGGACTCGTCGAAGTCGATCTCGTGGGTCGAGCCGATCTCCGCGCCGAGCAGCCGCAGCCGCTTCGAGGAGCGGATGCGCTCGACCTCGTCGTCCGCGGTCTCCACGTCGACGGTGCGGGGGGAGTGGCCCTCCAGGCCGAGCAGCACGGCCTTCGGGGTGCCGTGGCCGTGGCCGGTGGCGCCCAGCGAGCCGAAGAGCTCGGCGCGCACGGAGGTGGTGTGGGCCAGCAGGCCCTCGTTCTTCAGCCGGCGCGTGAACATCAGCGCGGCCCGCATCGGGCCGACCGTGTGGGAGCTGGACGGGCCTATGCCGATCGAGAAGAGATCGAAAACGGAGATGGCCACGGTGGCGCTCCCTCAGGTCGGTGGTTCGGGTGTGAGGCGGTCGGCCGGGCCACGGCCGGTGCACACGGAGTGCCCCGGAGTGATCCTGCGTCCCGCCACGTGGTGCGGGGCACCGGGCTCACCTTCCAGTGTGCCCAGTGCCCCGTACCAGCGGGTGAATCGGGTCCTGCTCGGTTACTTCAGGCCGGCGTACAGCGGGTGCTTGTCCGCCAGGGCCGTGACGCGGGAGCGCAGCGACTCCACGTCGTAGGACGGCTTCAGCGCCGCGGCGATGATCTCCGCGACCTCGCGGAAGTCCTCGGCCTGGAAGCCGCGCGTGGCCAGCGCCGGGGTGCCGATCCGCAGACCCGAGGTGACCATCGGGGGCCGCGGGTCGTTCGGGATGGCGTTGCGGTTGACCGTGATCCCGACCTCGTGGAGGCGGTCCTCGGCCTGCTGGCCGTCCAGCTGGGAGTTGCGGAGGTCCACCAGCACCAGGTGCACGTCCGTGCCGCCGGAGAGGACGGACACGCCCGCCTCGGCGACGTCGGCCTGCACCAGACGCTCGGCCAGGATCTTCGCGCCTTCCAGCGTACGCTGCTGGCGCTCCTTGAACTCCTCGGTCGCCGCGACCTTGAAGGAGACGGCCTTCGCCGCGATCACGTGCTCCAGCGGGCCACCCTGCTGACCGGGGAAGACGGCGGAGTTGATCTTCTTGGCCAGCTCGGCCGTGGAGAGGATCACACCACCGCGGGGGCCGCCCAGCGTCTTGTGGGTGGTCGTGGTGACGACGTGCGCGTGCGGCACCGGGGAGGGGTGCAGCCCGGCGGCGACGAGACCCGCGAAGTGGGCCATGTCGACCATCAGGTAGGCGCCGACCTCGTCCGCGATCCGGCGGAAGGCCGCGAAGTCCAGCTGGCGCGGGTAGGCCGACCAGCCGGCGACGATCAGCTTCGGGCGGTGCTCCTTGGCGAGGCGCTCGACCTCGTCCATGTCGACCAGGTTGGTCGCCTCGTCGACGTGGTACGCGACCACGTTGTAGAGCTTGCCGGAGAAGTTGATCTTCATGCCGTGGGTCAGGTGCCCGCCGTGGGCGAGGTTCAGACCCAGGATGGTGTCGCCGGGGTTGAGCAGCGCGAACATCGCGGCCGCGTTCGCCTGCGCGCCGGAGTGCGGCTGGACGTTCGCGTGCTCGGCGCCGAAGAGCGCCTTGATCCGGTCGATGGCGATCTGCTCGACGACGTCGACGTGCTCGCAGCCACCGTAGTAGCGGCGGCCCGGGTAGCCCTCGGCGTACTTGTTGGTGAGGACCGAGCCCTGGGCCTCCATGACGGCGACCGGAGCGAAGTTCTCCGACGCGATCATCTCGAGGGTGGACTGCTGGCGGTGGAGTTCGGCGTCGACAGCGGCGGCGACGTCGGGGTCGAGCTCATGGAGGGAGCTGTTCAGAAGCGACATGAGTTCTTCCTGGACTTCCTGGGCGGAGGAGGGCGGGGCGGGATCAGCCGGCGAAGGCGGTGTACTCGTCGGCGGACATCAGGTCCGCCGGCTCGTCCGTGATCTTCACCTTGAACAGCCAGCCGCCCGCGAAGGGGGCGGAGTTCACCAGCGAGGGGTCGTCCACGACGTCCTGGTTGGCCTCGGTGACCTCGCCGGTCACCGGGGAGAACAGGTCGCTGACCGACTTGGTCGACTCCAGCTCGCCACAGGACTCACCCGCGGTGACCGTGTCGCCGACCGCCGGGAGCTGGGCGTAGACGACGTCACCGAGCGCGTTGGCCGCGAACTCGGTGATGCCGACCGTGGCCACGCCGTCCTCGGCGGCCGACAGCCACTCGTGCTCCTTGCTGAAGCGCAGCTGCTGGGGGTTGCTCATGGCTTGATTCTCCTGGATGCGCGAGGGTGCTTGTGCAACGGGTATTGACAGGTGAGACGGCGATGAGGCGCGAAGGGGTCAGCGCTGCCGCTTGTAGAAGGGCAGGGCGACGACCTCGTACGGCTCGTGGCTGCCGCGAATGTCCACGGATACGTCATTTGTACCGGGCGTGGAGTGCGCCGCGTCGACATAGGCGATGGCGATCGGCTTGCCGAGCGTGGGCGAAGGCGCACCCGAAGTGACCTCGCCGATGACCTCGCCACCGGAAACGACCGGATATCCGGCGCGCGGCACCCGGCGGCCCGTCGCGATCAGGCCGACCAGCTTGCGCGGCGGGGCGCTCTCGGCGCGCGCGGCGGCGGCCGTGAGCGCCTCGCGGCCCACGAAGTCGCCCTCCTTGTCGAACTTCACGACCCGGCCCAGGCCCGCGTCGAAGGGCGTGGTGGCCGTCGTCAGCTCGTGCCCGTAGAGCGGCATGCCCGCCTCCAGGCGCAGCGTGTCGCGGCAGGAGAGGCCGCACGGCACGAGGCCCGCCCCGGCGCCCGCGTCGGTCAGCGCCTGCCAGAGCTTCTCGGCGTCGGCCGGGGCGACGAAGAGCTCGAAGCCGTCCTCGCCGGTGTAGCCGGTGCGGGCGATCAGCGCGGGCACGCCCGCCACGGTGCCCGGCAGGCCCGCGTAGTACTTGAGGCCGTCGAGGTCGGCGTCCGTCAGGGACTTCAGGATGCCGGGGGACTCGGGGCCCTGGACGGCGAGCAGCGCGTAGTTCTCGCGGTCGTCCCGGACCTCCGTCTCGAAACCGGCCGCGCGCTCGGTCAGGGCGTCCAGCACCACTTGGGCGTTGGAGGCGTTGGCGACGACCATGTACTCCTGGTCGGCGAGGCGGTAGACGATCAGGTCGTCCAGGATGCCGCCCCCGGCGTCGCAGATCATGGTGTAGCGGGCGCGGCCGACGGCCAGCGCGGAGAGGTTGCCGACCAGTGCGTGGTCGAGCGCCCGGCCCGCCCCGGGGCCGGTGAGGGTGATCTCGCCCATGTGGGAGAGGTCGAAGAGACCGGCGCGGGTGCGCACCGCGAGGTGCTCGTCGCGCTCGCTGCCGTAGCGCAGGGGCATGTCCCAGCCGGCGAAATCGGTCATCGTGGCGCCCAGCGCGCGGTGCAGCGCGTCGAGGGCCGTTCGGCGAGGGGCATCAGTCATGGTGTGGGCTCCCAGGCATGGCAGTGAGGACGTCCTCCCCATCTGTCATCGGAACCTGAGAGGTTCACCGGGAGCGGTCGGCGACGAGCGCGTCCTCGGCTTGCACCTTGGGTGGGGCCGCGTCGTGCGGCCCGCTTTTCAGATCTGCCTCACCCACGCGGTACGGGGCCTGAGAGATTCAAGGGAGGAACTTGCTCCTTCGGCGTCCAGCTCAATGGCTGGAACTCTCCCGCGTGGATTCGAGCGGCCGGTATGCAGTTGGGTACGCAGTTGGCGCGCACATCATTGCACGGACCGGCGCGTGACGGACTGCCCACCGGCCTCTCAATTGGATTACCTTTTCTTTACGTTTCATGGGTACGGGACAGGCCCGGGACGGGGGAGGGCGATCGGGTGCGGACGCGAAGCACGGAGGCGGGGCGGCGAAGCGCGGACGTGCCCGCGCCACGCGAACCGGAGGCGCTCGGGCCGCCGTCGGGCGCCGTCGACCTGCGCGGCGGCCCGGCGCGCGCGGAGCTGCGCTATCCGGCCGGGCATCTGGTGATCGTCTCCGGGCTGCCCGGCAGCGGGAAGTCCACGCTGATGCGGCGGGTGGTGCCCGCCCTGGACGGCGCGGGCGAGGTCGTGTGGTGCGTCGACTCGCAGGACTCCCGCGAGCGGCTGGAGCGGCGCACACCGCGCCGCCTGCCGTACGGCGTCTACCGCCCGGCCGCGCGGGCCCTCCACTACGCCGCCCTGCGGCGGGCGTTGCGGTCCGGGGCGAGCGCCGTGGTGCACGACTGCGGGGAGCGGGGCTGGGTGCGGCGGTGGTCCGTGCGCGCCGCGCGGCGGCGCGGGGCCGGGGTGCACCTGGTGGTGCTGGACGTGGACGCGACGACGGCGCTGGTGGGCCAGCGGGCGCGCGGGCGAGGGGTCTCGGCGTACGCGTTCCGCCGGCACCGGCGGGCGATGGCCCGCCTGGTCGCCGGGGCGGCCGCGGGGGAGGTGCCGCGCGGTGCGGCGTCGGTGGTGCTGCTGTCCCGGCGGACCGCCGACGGGCTCGACCGGCTCACGTTCGGCTGACGGGCGGTCGCTTTGTACAGATGATTGCTTTGTGACGGGCGGTGGTCCTGCGCAACCCGATGCCCATTGCGAGCGTCGTTCCCGGTGGGGGAGGAGTCACCCTCCGAGTCATCCCCCGATCCGTCCTGACCTGGGACATCGGTGCCGATTCCGGCAGCCGACGGGAGCGGACGGGGGTGCAGCCGTTAGGGTTCGGTTGCGGCTTTGTCGATACGGTGGTTGGACGGCGTTGGGCGAGTTGGACGAGATGAGCATCCCCGAGCAGTACGGTCGGCCCACGGCCCCGGCCGGTGCCCCCCTTGGCGGCCTCCCCGAGGGCTGGCCCGCCAATGAACTCGAAGCGGTGCTCGCCGCCTCCCTGGGCGTACTCGGCGCCGGTGCCCGCATCGTCGAGGCGCTCGGCCGCAGCCACCTGTGGGTGCCGCTGCCGAACGGCGGCGGACCCGACAGCCCCGACCTCGACATCCCCACCCTGGAGCTGGACGGCGCCGCCTACGTACCGGTGTTCAGCTCCGAGGCGGAGTTCCTGCGCGTCGTCGGCGACCGGATGTCCTTCACCGTGGCGCCCGCCGTCGAGTTCGCCCGCGGCCTGCCCCCGCAGGTCGGCATCGCGGTCAACCCCGACGGCGCCGTCGGCGCGCCGCTGCCGCCGCCCGCCGTCGCCGAGCTGTGCCGGGCCGGCCGTACGGCCCTCGACGGCGACGCCACCGGCGGCCGGGTCCGGCTCTTCGAGCCGGACTGGCAGGACGAGCCCACCGCCTTCCTCGCCGCCGCCGGGCTGGAGTTCGCGGCCGCCCAGGTCGTACGGACCGCGCGCCGGACGCTGGCCAGCGTCGAGGGCGGCGACCCCGCGCTGTTCATCGGCGTCGAGCTCGACCTGCCCGACCCCGGCAGCCGCACCGCCGTCCTGGACGCCCTCGGCCGGGCGCTCGGCACCGCGCCCGTGACCTGGCCCGTGCAGCTCGTCTTCCTCGACGTCGCGCGGGACCCGGTCGGTGACTGGATGTCGGCGCGGGTCCGCCCGTTCTACGACCGTGACCTGTGACTCCTCCCGTGCCCGCCGCCGCGGGCTCGTAAGCTGGTTGGATGACCGGACCGGGGGCGCTGCCGCGCCCCGGGGCACCGGAGTGGGCGGCCGGGAGACGGCCGAGAGAAGAGGCGGACCCAGGTGAGCGCGGGCGCGGAGAGCGGCGTGGAGCAGATGCTGCGCCAGGTGGCGCCCGGTCGGTACGACACGTACGAGGCGCTGCTCCAGACCCTGGCCGAGGGCAGTGTCTGGATGCTTCTCTGGCACGGCCAGGCGGGCTCGCCCGACGCGCAGTACGGCAACATGGAGGTCGACGGCCTCGGCTACGCCCCGTGCGTCACCTCCGCCCAGGAGCTCGCCGCCAGCGGCTGGAACCGCGCCCACGCCGTCGTCCCGGGCCGCGCCGTCGCGGGCTCGCTCTACCCCGACCGCTGGGGCCTGTGGCTCAACCCGCACGCACCCGGCGGCGGCGTCGGCGTGCCCTGGCTCGACCTGCGGCGGATCGCGACGGGGCTGGACCGGCTGCCCGCAGGTCCGTTGCAGCTCTCCGAGCCCTCCCTGGAGCTCCCGCACTTCTACGCCCTGCTCGGGCAGAACGCCCACCGCACCCCCGCGGTGCGGGCGCTGCGCCGCGCCTGGGTGCAGCCAGCGCTGGGCACCCCCTATCTCGCCATCGGCCTCGATCTGTACGACAGCTCGCAGGCCGCCGTGGAGTCGGTGCGGTCGATGATGCGTCAGTCGGTCGGCGCGGTGCCCGAGGGGCTGCCGGTGTCGACGGTCGCGATGTCGGACGAGCACGACCCGGTCGCGATGTGGATGAGGGCCAACACCCGCCCCTTCTTCGACCGCGACGTGGCGCCGCCGGCGGGCGGGGGTTACGGCTACCCTCCGGCCGGTTACGCGCAGGGCGCGGCCCCGCAGGCGTACTGAACGGGTCCGTTCCGCGTCCGCCCCAATATGCTTGTAGGCAACACGAGTTGCCGTCCGGCAGACAGTCGACCGCTCAGTGATCCCCGGCGTTCGGATAACGGAAGCCGACTGGTCAGATCACGGTTGCGCATCCATTCCCGGCCAGGGCTGGCGGGTGATCGCAACCCCGTTGAAGACTCCCGCTCCAAGGGACGTCGCTCCTGCGTACGAGCCCTCTTTTGTGACCTTCCGCTCCACCGGTACCAACTGCACCAGTTTGCACGTGTACATGTGAGATCCAAGCCGCCTCGGGCGGCGGGCGTGGGCCGGTCACCCCCGGCCGAGAGGGGTCAAAGGCACTGTGACCGCACCTATCGAGACCACCGGGGCGGCTGCCGGGGCGCAGCCCGAGGCCGTCCTCGCCGGGGCCAAGAAGAGCCAGATCGAGGGGCGTTCGCTCACCCAGATCGCCTGGATCCGCTTCAAGCGCGACAAGGTCGCCGTCGCGGGCGGCGTCGTGGTGGTGCTGCTGATCCTGCTCGCCGTGCTGGCCAAGCCGATCGAGTCGGTCTTCGGGCTCGATCCCAACCAGTTCCACCAGGACCTCATCGACCCCGAACTCCTCGCCCCCAAGGGCGGGTTCGGCGGGATGAGCTGGGAGCATCCCCTGGGCGTCGACCCGCAGTACGGGCGCGACATCCTGGCCCGCATCATCGAGGGCTCCTGGGTCTCCCTGATCGTCGCCACCGGGGCCACCCTGCTCTCCGTGGTGATCGGCACCGTGCTCGGAGTCGTCGCGGGCTTCTACGGGGGCTGGGTGGACAGCGTCATCAGCCGCATGATGGACACCTTCCTGGCCTTCCCGCTGCTGCTGTTCGCGATCTCCATCTCGGCGGCGCTCCAGGACGGCGCGTTCGGGCTCTCGGGCCTGCCGCTGCGCATCTGTGTGCTGATCTTCGTGATCGGCTTCTTCAACTGGCCCTACATGGGCCGCATCGTGCGGGCCCAGACGCTCAGCCTCCGCGAACGGGAGTTCGTCGAGGCGTCCCGCAGCCTCGGCGCGCGCGGCCCCTTCATCCTCTTCCGGGAGCTGCTGCCCAACCTGGTGGCGCCGATCCTCGTCTACTCGACCCTGCTCATCCCGACGAACATCCTCTTCGAGGCCGCGCTCAGCTTCCTCGGCGTCGGCATCGCCCCGCCGCAGGCGTCCTGGGGCGGCATGCTCACCAGCGCGACGGACCTCTACCAGGCCGATCCGCAGTACATGTTCGTGCCAGGGCTCGCCATCTTCATCACGGTGCTGGCATTCAACCTGCTGGGCGACGGGCTGCGTGACGCCCTCGACCCCCGCAGCAAGTGATCCGCGGCGACCTTCCGTCCACCGCGCCACAACCATCGACAGAGGGGGTTTTCCTCAGGTGAAGACAAGAAAAGCGACGGCGGTGCTCGCCACCGCCGTGGTGCTGACGCTGGGGGCGTCCGCGTGCAGCAGTTCGAAGAGCGATGGCGGCAAGGGCGGCGGGGACAAGAACGCGGCCGCCGACGCAGCCCTCACCTCGATCGTCAACAAGACCGACAAGAAGGGCGGCACGGCCACCTACGAGGTGTCTGACGTGCCCGACTCCCTCGACCCGGGCAACACCTACTACGGCTGGGTGCAGAACTTCTCCCGCCTCTACAGCCGCACGCTCACCAGCTTCAAGCCCGCCGCCGGCAAGGAGGGCCTGGAGGTCGTCCCCGACCTCGCCGAGTCCCTGGGCAAGCCGAGCCCGGACGCCAAGACCTGGACGTACAAGCTCCGTCAGGGTGTGAAGTACGAGGACGGCACGCCGGTCACCTCCAAGGACGTCAAGTACGCGATCGAGCGCAGCAACTTCGCGCCCGCCGCGCTGTCCAACGGCCCGACGTACTTCAAGGCGCACCTGGAGGGCGGTGACAAATACGAGGGCCCGTACAAGGACACGTCACCCGACGGGCTGAAGTCCATCGAGACGCCGGACGACCAGACGATCGTCTTCCATCTCAAGGACGCCTTCGCGGACTTCGACTACCTCGCGACCTTCTCGCAGACCGCCCCCGTGCCGCAGAAGGCGGACAAGGGCGCCGACTACGTGAAGCACATCGTCTCCTCCGGGCCGTACAAGTTCTCCTCGTACGAGGAGGGCAAGAGCGCGACGCTGGTGCGCAACCCGCAGTGGGACAAGAAGACGGACGCGATCCGCCCGGCCCTCCCGGACAAGATCTCGATCAAGTTCAAGATCCTCCAGCCGACCATCGACAACAGCCTGCTCAACGACAGCCTGACGGCCGACGCGGCCGGCACCGGCGTCGCGCCGCAGACCCAGCCGAAGGTCCTGGGCGGCAAGTACAAGAAGCAGACGGACAGTTCGTACGCCGGCGCCAGCTCGTACATCGGTCTGAACGTGCACGTGAAGCCGTTCGACAACATCCACTGCCGCAAGGCGGTCCAGTGGGGCATCGACAAGGCCTCGGTCCAGCAGGCCCAGGGCGGCGACCCCAAGGGTGACGTCGCCTCGACGCTGCTGCCGCCGACCGTCAACGGCTACGCGAAGTTCAACCTCTACGAGACGCCGAACAGCGCCGGTGACATCAACAAGGCCAAGGACGAGCTCAAGCAGTGCGGTCAGCCGAACGGCTTCTCGACCAACCTGACGGCGCGCTCCGACCGCCCGGCGGAGATGGCCATGGCCACCGCGGTCCAGGCGTCGATGAAGAAGATCGGCATCACGGCGAACATCAAGACGTTCCCGACCGGCAAGTACTTCACCAACTTCGTGGGTGTGCCGGACTACGTCCACAGCCACGACCTGGGCATGATCATGACCGCCTGGGGTGCCGACTGGCCGACCGGCTTCGGCTTCCTCGACCAGATCGCCAACGGCTCGGCCATCAAGCCCTCCGGCGGCAACAACGTCCAGGAGCTGGACGACCCGCAGATCAACAAGGCGCTCAACGACGCCATCGGCAACACCGACGCCGCCGCCCGCACCAAGGCGTGGGGTGACATCGACAAGATGATCGTCGACAACGCCACCGCGGTGCCGCTGATCTACCGCAAGAACCTGCTCTTCCGGCCCGAGGCCGCGACCAACGTCACGGTCACCCAGGCCTACCTCGGCATGTACGACTACCTGCTGATGGGCTCTTCCAAGTAGCAGCGGGCCAGCCCGCCTCAGATTGATGGAAAGGCAGGTGAAGGTGCCGGCGTCCGCCGGGCCGGAGCACCTCCGGCCCGCGGCCGCCGACGCCGCACAGCTGTGGCTGCGTACATCATCCGACGCCTGTTCGCCGCGGTCCTACTGCTGCTGGTGGTCAGCGCAGTCACCTTCGCGATCTTCTTCCTCGTCCCCCGCATCGCGGGCCAGACGGTCGACCAGCTCGCCACCCAGTACGTCGGCAAGGACGCCAACCCCGACTCGATCGCCGCGGTCAAGAAGAACCTCGGCTTCGACCAGCCGATCTACGCCCAGTACTGGCACTTCATCAAGGCCATCGTGGCCGGCGCGAACTACAAGTTCGGCCCGGACGCCTCCCACTGTGCCGCGCCCTGCTTCGGCTACTCCTTCAAGAGCCACGTCGAGGTCTGGCCGCAGCTGACCTCGCGCATCCCGGTCACCCTCTCGCTGGCGATCGGCGCCGCCGTGATCTGGCTGATCTCGGGCGTGGCCGTGGGCGTGCTCTCCGCGCTCAGGCGGGGCACCTTCTTCGACCGCTTCTTCATGGGCGTGGCCCTGGCCGGCGTCTCCCTGCCGATCTTCTTCACCGGCATGCTGGCCCTGAGCGTCCTCACGGTCCAGTGGCCCGTGTGGGGCAACGGCATCAACTACGTGAGTTTCACCGACAATCCGGCGCAGTGGGCCTGGAACCTCCTGGTCCCCTGGTGCAGCCTCGCCTTCCTCTACTCCGCGCTCTATGCCCGGCTCACCCGCGCCGGGATGCTGGAGACCATGAGCGAGGACTACATCCGTACGGCCCGCGCCAAGGGCCTCAAGGAGAGCAAGGTCGTCGCCAAGCACGGACTGCGCTCCGCCCTCACCCCGATCGTCACCATCTTCGGCATGGACTTCGGCCTGCTGCTCGGCGGCGCGGTCATCACCGAGACGGTGTTCTCGTTCAAGGGCATCGGCGAGTACGCCGTCAAGGGCATCCAGGACAACGACCTGCCCATCGTGATGGGCGTGACCCTGGTCGCCGCCTTCTTCATCGTCCTGTGCAATCTGCTGGTGGACCTGGTCTACGCGGCCATCGACCCCAGGGTGAGGTACTCGTGAGCGAGCTCGACAAGGAACAGCGCGCGGCCGTGGGCGAGCCCGTCGCCACCCCGCCGGGCGGCTCCTCTCCGGCCGCGGGCCCGGACGCCTTCCTCTCCGTGCGCGACCTGCGCATCCACTTCGACACCGACGACGGCCTGGTGAAGTCCGTCGACGGCGTGAGCTTCGACGTCCAGGCCGGGAAGACGCTCGGCATCGTCGGCGAGTCGGGCTCCGGGAAGTCCGTCACCTCGCTCGGCATCATGGGCCTGCACCGCACGGCGCGGGCCCGTATCTCCGGCGAGGTGTGGCTGGACGGCGAGGAGCTGATCTCCGCCGACCCCGACCACGTGCGCACCCTGCGCGGCCGGAAGATGGCCATGATCTTCCAGGACCCGCTCTCGGCCATGCACCCGTACTTCACCGTCGGCGCGCAGATCGCCGAGGCCCACCGGGTGCACCACACGTCCGACCGGAAGACGGCCCGCAAGCGCGCCGTGGAGATGCTCGACCGCGTCGGCATCCCCGAGCCGCACCGCCGCGTCGACGACTACCCGCACCAGTTCTCCGGCGGCATGCGCCAGCGCGCCATGATCGCGATGTCGCTGGTCAACAACCCCGAGCTGCTGATCGCCGACGAGCCGACGACCGCCCTCGACGTCACCGTCCAGGCCCAGATCCTCGACCTGATCCGCGACCTCCAGAAGGAGTTCGGCTCCGCGGTCGTCATCATCACCCACGACCTGGGGGTCGTCGCCGAACTGGCCGACACCATCCTGGTGATGTACGGCGGCCGCTGCGTCGAACGCGGCCCCGCCGAGAAGGTCTTCTACGAACCCCGCCACCCCTACACCTGGGGGCTGCTCGGCTCCATGCCGAGGATCGACCGCGACCAGACCGAGCGGCTGATCCCCGTCAAGGGCACCCCGCCCAGCCTGATCAACGTGCCGTCCGGCTGCGCCTTCAACCCGCGCTGCCCCTACGCCGACGTCCCCGAGGGCGGCATCACCCGCACCGAGCGGCCCGAACTGCGGCTGGTCTCCGGCGAGGGCGACGGCCGGCACGTCTCCGCCTGCCACATGTCCCAGGAGGAGCGGACCCGCATCTGGACCGAAGAGATTGCGCCCAAGCTGTGAAGGACGACACCGTGCCGGAGCAAGACGTGACCATCCCCGGGCAGCAGGCGGCACCCGAGGAGGCCGGGCCCCTCCTGAAGGTGGAGGGCCTGGTCAAGCACTTCCCCATCACCAAGGGACTGCTGCGCCGGCAGGTCGGCGCGGTGCAGGCGGTCGACGGGATCAGCTTCGAGGTGCGCCCGGGGGAGACCCTCGGCGTGGTCGGGGAGTCCGGCTGCGGCAAGTCGACCATGGGCCGGCTGATCACCCGGCTGCTGGAACCCACCGGCGGCAAGGTCGAGTTCCAGGGCAGGGACATCACCCACCTCGGGGCCTCCGGGATGCGCCCGATGCGCCGCGACATACAGATGATCTTCCAGGACCCGTACTCCTCGCTGAACCCCCGGCACACCGTCGGCACCATCGTCGGCGCCCCCTTCAAGCTCCAGGGCGTCACACCCGAGGGCGGTGTGAAGCGGGAGGTCCAGCGGCTGCTGGAGCTGGTGGGCCTCAACCCCGAGCACTACAACCGCTACCCGCACGAGTTCTCCGGCGGCCAGCGGCAGCGCATCGGCATCGCCCGCGCGCTCGCCCTCAACCCCAAGCTCGTGGTCGCCGACGAGCCGGTCTCCGCCCTGGACGTGTCCATCCAGGCGCAGGTGGTCAACCTGCTGGACGACCTCCAGGACGAACTGGGCCTGACCTACGTGATCATCGCCCACGACCTGTCCGTCATCCGGCACGTCTCCGACCGGATCGCGGTGATGTACCTCGGCAAGCTCGTCGAGCTCACCGACCGCAAGTCGCTCTACGAGAAGCCGATGCACCCGTACACCAAGGCGCTGCTGTCCGCGGTGCCGGTGCCGGACCCCAAACGGCGCGCGAAGCGCGAGAGGATCCTGCTCAAGGGCGACGTGCCGTCGCCCATCTCGCCGCCCTCGGGGTGCCGTTTCCACACGCGGTGCTGGAAGGCGACGGAGGTGTGCTCCGCCCAGGAGCCGCCGCTGCTCGAACTGGCCACCGGACACCGGGTGGCCTGCCACCACCCGGAGAACGCCCCGGAGCCGGCCGCGGCCTCCTCCTGACCGCCCGGGCGGGCCGGTTCGTCCGGTCCGCCCTGTCCGAGGGCCAGGGGCGGGGGCGGAGCGGGCGTTCGAGTAAGAATGTCGCGTGCTCACCGATCTGTTCAGCCCCTCCGTCCAGCATCTGCTGGACATCGCCGGGATCTTCGTCTTCGCGATCTCCGGCGCGCTCCTCGCCGTGCGCAAGAACTTCGACGTCTTCGGCATGGCCGTGCTCGCCGAGGTCACGGCGCTGGGCGGCGGGCTGTTCCGGGACCTGATCATCGGGGCGGTGCCGCCCGCGGCCTTCACCGACCTCGGCTACTTCCTGACCCCGCTGTTCGCCACGCTGATCGTCTTCTTCCTGCACCCGGAGGTCGAGCGGATCACCAAGGCCGTCGGGGTCTTCGACGCCGCCGGGCTCGGGCTGTTCTGCGTGACGGGCACGATGAAGGCGTACGCGCACGGGCTCGGCCTCACCTCCTCCGCCACCCTCGGCCTGGCCACGGCGGTCGGCGGCGGAGTGCTGCGCGACATACTCGCGCACGAGGTGCCCTCGCTGCTCCGCTGGGACCGCGACCTCTACGCCGTGCCGGCGATGGTCGGCGCGACGATGGCCGCGCTGCTCATCCGCTTCGACGCGCTCGACGCCACGACCAGCGCCGTCCCCGTGCTGACGGCCTTCGTGCTGCGGCTGCTGGCCATGCACTTCCACTGGCGGGCGCCGCGCGCGTGGCACCGCAGGAGCGCGGCGGCGGAAGAACTCTGAGCGGTTCCTCCCCACTGACCTACCCATCAGTAACTTCCCGGTGTAGCGTCGGCCCATGGCTCTGGGAACCATCGGCAACAGCGAATTCGACCGCGACACCGCCCTGTCGGCACGCGAGCGGGACGGCCGGCGCGCCGACTGCGCCGAATACAACGCCGACCTCTCCGCCGGGTGGACCGTCTTCGGCACGGTCAACGGCGGCTACCTCCTCGCCCTGCTCGGCCGTGCCCTCGGCACCGCCCTGCCGCACCCCGACCCCTTCTCCGTCACCGCGCACTACCTCTCCGCCTCCCGGCCCGGCCCCGCCGTCGTACGGACCGAGCTGATCCGCACCGGCCGCACGCTCTCCACCGGGCAGGCGTCGCTGGTCCAGACCGCCGAGGACGGCACCGAGGTCGAGCGCATCCGCGTCCTCGCCACCTACGGAGACCTCGGCACGCTCACCGACGACATCCGTACGACGGCCAAGCCGCCCGCCATGCCGCCGTACGAGCACTGCCTCGGCCAGGAGGACGGCCCGGCCGCCGACCTGGCCCCCGAGATCTCCGGGCGGCTCGACATCCGGCTCGACCCCGCCACGGCCGGCTGGGCCGTGGGTACGCCGAGCGGGCGGGGCGAGATGCGGGCCTGGTTCGGGCTGGCGGACGGGCGGCCCGCCGACGCGCTCTCGCTGCTGCTGGCGGTGGACGCGCTGCCGCCCACGGCCTTCGAGATGGGCCTCCGCGGCTGGGTCCCGACGGTAGAACTCACCACCCACGTCCGCCGCCGCCCGGCGCCGGGCCCCCTCCGCGTCTCCATCACCACACGCAACCTCGCGGGCGGCTTCCTGGAGGAGGACGCGGAGGTCTGGGACAGCGAGGACCACTTGGTGGCCCAGTCGAGACAGCTGGCGCTGGTGCCGCGCGGGGTGTAGCGGGTCTGTTCCCCAGCCCCGCCCCTTCCCGCCCCTTCCCGAAACTGGGGGCAAGCCCCCAGACCCCCAGCAACACGCTTCGCACGTTGTCCTCAAACGCCCCCAGCTACCTCCCCCAGACTCCGTCCGGGGGAGGTAGCTGGGGGAGCAAGCAACCCGCACCCCGCGAGAAGCCCCAAAGCGCAGCACCCGGTACCGCCCCGGCGGCCGACTCGTAGAATCGTCCCCACCATGGCCTACCTCGACCACGCCGCCACCACCCCGATGCTCCCGGAGGCGGTGCAGGCGATGACCGCCCAGCTCGCCCGCACGGGCAACGCCTCCTCGCTGCACGCCGCCGGGCGGCGGGCGCGCCGCACCGTCGAGGAGTCGCGCGAGTCCCTCGCCGCGGCGCTCGGCGCGCGCCCCAGCGAAGTGGTGTTCACCGCGGGCGGCACCGAAGCGGACAACCTCGCCGTCAAGGGGCTGTACTGGTCCCGTCGCGCCGCCGACCCGGCCCGTACGCGCGTCCTCGCCAGCCCCGTCGAGCACCACGCCGTGCTCGACGCCGTCCACTGGCTCGGTGAGCACGAGGGCGCGACCGTGGAGTACCTCCCCGTCGACTCCCACGGCCGGGTGCACGCCGACGCGCTGCGCGAGGCGATCGCCCGCGACCCCGACGACGTGGCCCTCGCCACCGTGATGTGGGCCAACAACGAGATCGGCACGGTCATGCCGATCAGGGAACTGGCCGCCGTCGCGGCCGAGTTCGGCATACCCCTGCACGCCGACGCGGTGCAGGCGTTCGGCCAGCTCGACGTGGACTTCGCCGCCTCCGGGCTCGCCGCGATGACGGTCAGCGGCCACAAGGTCGGCGGGCCGTACGGCATCGGCGCCCTGCTGCTCGGGCGGCAGTACGCGCCCGTACCCCTGCTGCACGGCGGCGGCCAGGAGCGGCACGTGCGCTCCGGGACGCTCGACGTGCCCGCCGTCGCCGCCTTCGCGGTGGCCGGCACGCTGGCCGCCGAGCGGCGCGCGGACTTCGCGCGCGAGGTCGGGGCCCTGCGGGACGACCTGGTCGCGGCGGTACGGGCCGCCGTGCCGGACGCGGTGCTCGGCGGCGACCCCGACCCCGCCGGGCGGCTGCCCGCGAACGCGCACTTCTCCTTCCCCGGCTGCGAGGGCGACTCCCTGCTGCTGCTCCTGGACGCGCGGGGCATCGAGTGCTCGACGGGCTCCGCGTGCACGGCGGGCGTGGCCCAGCCCAGTCACGTGGTGCTCGCCACGGGCACGGACGCGGACCTGGCCCGGGGGACGCTGCGGTTCTCCCTGGGACACACGTCCACGTCCGCCGACGTGGCGGCGGTGGCGGAGGCCATCGGCCCGGTCGTGGAACGCGCCCGGAGCGCGGGCCTGAGCTAGGGCGCGCCCCGTCAGGGGCGCGGGGAACCGCGCGGCCGGCCCTCACCGGCCCGCACCCGGAAATCGGCGTAGCGAAGATCACGGCAGGGCCCGCCGCCAGGCGCCCGTACCCTGGAAGGGTTATGACTGACTTCCCTGGTGCACCCTCCGGCCCCCGCGACGGCCGTCGCCTCCGCGTACTCGCCGCCATGTCCGGCGGTGTCGACTCCGCCGTCGCCGCCGCCCGCGCAGCGGAAGCGGGCCACGAGGTGACCGGCGTGCACCTCGCGCTGTCCGCGAACCCGCAGTCGTTCCGTACGGGCGCGCGCGGCTGCTGCACCATCGAGGACTCGCGCGACGCCCGCCGCGCGGCCGACGTCATCGGCATCCCGTTCTACGTGTGGGACCTCGCGGAGCGCTTCCGCGAGGATGTGGTCGAGGACTTCATCGCGGAGTACCAGGCGGGCCGGACGCCCAACCCCTGTCTGCGCTGCAACGAGAAGATCAAGTTCGCGGCGCTGCTCGACAAGGCCCTCGCCCTCGGCTTCGACGCGGTGTGCACCGGCCACTACGCCACCGTCGTCCTCAAGGACGACGGCACGCGTGAGCTGCACCGGGCCAGCGACATGGCCAAGGACCAGAGCTACGTCCTCGGCGTGCTGGACGAGCGGCAGCTGGCGCACGCGATGTTCCCGCTCGGCGACACCCTGACGACCAAGGAGGAGATCCGGGCGGAGGCGGAGCGGCGCGGTCTGGCCGTGGCGAAGAAGCCCGACAGCCACGACATCTGCTTCATCGCGGACGGCGACACCCAGGGCTTCCTGGCCTCCCGCCTGGGCAAGGCCGACGGCGACATCGTCGACGAGTCGGGCACGAAGCTGGGCACCCACGAGGGCGCCTTCGGCTACACCATCGGCCAGCGCAAGGGCCTGCGCATCGGCCACCCGGCGCCGGACGGCAAGCCGCGCTACGTCCTGGACATCTCCCCGGTGAACAACACGGTCACGGTCGGCCCGGTGGAAGCCCTCGACGTCTCGGCCCTCACCGCCATCAAGCCCCGCTGGTGCGGCACGGCCCCGACGGGCCCCGGCACCTACACGGCCCAGCTCCGCGCCCACGGCGGCGAGACCCCGGTCACGGCGGAACTGATCGACGACGAACTCCACGTCACCTTCACGGAGCCGGTCCGAGGCGTGGCCCCGGGCCAGGCGATCGTGCTCTACGACGAGACGCGGGTGGTGGGGTCGGCGACGATCGCGACGACTGTACGCCGAGCGTCGGCGGGTGCAGCCGCTCAGTAGGTGGAAAATGTGCTGGTGTCGAGGTCGGTGTTGATGGGAGCGCCGATCGAGACGGGCTCGCCGAACTCGCTTTCCGCTGAACCGCGATAACGGTCATCCTTGGGGTCCGAGTAAAGCAGGCATTTACCTTCGATGGCATTGACGATGAGGTAGTACGGAATCCCTGCCTCGGCGTACTTCCTGACCTTCTTCACCGTGTCGTTCTCGGGGTTCGGCCTGGAGGTGACCTCCACCACGAGGAGGATCTCGTCCGCCGGGAACTGGTCCAGTGAGGAACTCCGGTACGAGGGGTCCGAGACCGACAGGTCGGGGCGCAGCAATGTGGTCCCGTGCCACCCCTCGTAGACGGTGTCGACCTCGGTTGTGACACACCACTTCGCCAGGAGCTGAGCCGCGATGACCACCACCAAATGGCCATGAGTGTGAGTAACCACGGTGTTGAAGTAGACCTCTCCGTCGATCATCTCGGCGTTGAAATCCGGGTTTTCCGCATCGAATGCTTCGAAAAGCCGCATCTCGTTCGTCGTCACCGGGTGCTCCAGCTGTGCTGTCATGATGTGCCCCCTTCTGGTCCTGTCTTTTCAGGTTAGCGACGTGACGACGACCCTGCCTCGCTCGTCCGGTCATCGGCCACGGGTTCGGCATCGCGTCGCTCGAACGGGCAAGCTGTTCCCATGAACATCGCCGTCTTCTGTTCCGCCGCCGACCTCGACGACCGCTACACCACCCCCGCCCGGCAGTTCGCCGAGCTCATCGGGCGGGGTGGGCACACGCTGGTGTGGGGTGGGTCCGAGGCCGGGCTGATGAAGGTGATGGCGGACGGGGTGCAGGAGAGCGGCGGGCGGCTCGTGGGGGTGTCGGTCGAGTTCCTCGCCGCCAGTGCCCGGAAGAACGCCGACGAGATGGTGATCACCAAGGACCTCGCCGAGCGCAAGGCCCAACTGCTCGCGCGGGCCGACGGCGTGGTCGTGATGGTCGGCGGGACCGGCACGCTGGACGAGGCGACGGAGATCCTGGAGCTGAAGAAGCACGGGATCCACCGCAAGCCCGTGGTGCTGCTGAACGCCGCCGGGTTCTACGACGGCCTCAAGCAGCAGCTCCAGCGGATGGACGCGGAGGGCTTTCTGCCGCTTCCCCTCACCGACCTGGTGTTCTTCGCGGAGGACGGCGTGGGCGCCATGGCCTACCTGGAGGAGTCCGCCGGCCTGCGATAGGGCAGGGTGGGGGTATGGCAACACACCTGATCACCGGAGCGGGCTCGGGCATCGGCGCTGCGGTCGCGGAGCGGCTGCTGGCGCGGGGCGACGAGCTGTATCTCTTCGCGCGGGACGCCGGGCGGGCCAAGGAGCTGGCCGCCCGCTTCCCCGGGGCGAAGACGCTCGTCGCCGACCTCTCCAACCCCGACCGGATCTCCTGGGCGCTCAGCCAGCAGACGGTGCCCGACCGCGTCGACTCGCTGCTGCACATCGCGGGCGTCTGCGACCTCGGCACCATCGGCGACCTGACCACCCGCACCTGGAACAGCACGCTCGCGGCCAACCTGATCTCCCCGGCCGAACTCACCCGCCTCTTCCTGCCGCAGCTGCGCGTCTCCCAGGGGAGCGTCGTCTTCGTCAACTCCGGCGCCGGGCTCAACGCCCATGCCACGTGGGGCGTCTACGCCGCGAGCAAGCACGGCCTGAAGGCCCTCGCCGACTCGCTGCGCGCCGAGGAGCACGGCAACGGCGTACGGGTCACCAGCGTCTACCCCGGCCGCACGGCGACCGCGATGCAGGCGAAGGTGCACCAGCAGGAGGGCAAGGAGTACGACCCCGCGAAGTGGATCGACCCGGACTCCGTCGCGCGGACGATCCTGCTGGCGGTCGACCTGCCCCGGGACGCGGAGATCAACGACCTGACGGTCCGCCCCGGCCGCTGAGGCCCCGGCGGGCGTGCGAGGTCAGCGGCACCACAGCGGTCTCGTAGTCTTCCTGCGTGAGCGAGAAGAACGAGTTGAGCTGGGGCCCCGGGGTCGCCACCGGGGTCGGGTCGATGCCCGGTGGCGACGCCCGGGAGGCCGCCAGGACCGTCACGGGGTCGCTGGAGACCCTGCCGTACCTCCCGGAGCTGCCCGACCGCGGCCCGGGCGCGGACATGATCGGGCGCACCGCCGGAATGCTGGTCGAGCTCTACGCCCGTGTGGAGCCCAGCGGATGGCGGATCGGCGACCGGCCCGGCCGCGACACCAAGCGCGCCCGGTCCTGGCTGGGCGAGGACCTCGACGCCCTGGAGGAGTTCACCCAGGGTTACGAGGGCGCGCTCAAGGTCTCGGCCGTCGGACCGTGGACCCTCGCCGCCGCGCTGGAACTGCGCGGCGGCGAGGCGGCCCTCGGCGACCCCGGAGCCTGCCGCGACCTCACCGCCTCGCTCGCGGAGGGCGTACGGACGTACCTCGCCGAGGTGCGGCGCCGGGTGCCGGGCGCCGAGGTGGTGCTCCAGCTGGACGAGCCCTCGCTGACGCCGGTGCTGACCGGTCACGTCCGCACCGCCAGCGGCTACCGCACCTACCGGGCGGTGGACCGGGCCGTGGTCGAGGGCGCGCTGCGTGAGCTGGTGACGGTCGCGCGCGAGGCCACGGGCTCGGCGCCCGTCGTGCACTCGTGCTCTCCCGGCGTGCCGTTCGCCCTGCTGCGCCGGGCCGGCGTCGGAGGCGTCTCGTTCGACTTCTCGCTGTTCACCGAGCGTGAGGAGGGAGCGGTCGGTGAGGCCGTCGAGGCGGGCACGAAGCTGCTCGTGGGCGTGGTGCCGGGTGTGGACGGCCCATTGTCAGACCCTGCCGGTAGCGTCATGGGTGTCAGGACGCTGTGGCGCAGGCTGGGGCTGTCGCCGGGGACCCTCGCGGAGTCCGTGGTGGTCACCCCGACGTGCGGGCTGGCGGGCGCTTCGCCCGCATATGCCCGCACCGCGCTCGCCCACTGCGTCCGGGCGGCGAGATCACTCGCGGACAACCCTGAGTGACGGCGCTCATGGGCTCGCCCATGGATCAACGGGAGGACGAGACGGTGGCTGGCGGACAGCACGGCGAAGAACAGCTCGCGGCGGAGGCTGCGCTTGTCGTGGCACCCGCGGAGGTACGGGAGCAGCACGCGCGGCTCGCCGAGCAGGTCGAGGAGCATCGCTTCCGGTACTACGTGAAGGACGCCCCGGTCGTCAGCGACGCCGAGTTCGACCGGCTGCTGCGCTCGCTGGAGGCGCTGGAGGAGCGTCATCCGGCGCTGCGCACCCCCGACTCGCCCACCCAGAAGGTCGCGGGGGCGTACGAGACGGAGTTCACGGCCGTCGAGCACCGCGAGCGCATGCTCTCCCTCGACAACGCCTTCGACGACGAGGAACTGGCCACCTGGGCCGACCGCCTGGCCAAGGAGATCGGCGAGGGCGCGGCCCACCACTTCCTGTGCGAGCTCAAGGTCGACGGCCTCGCCGTCAACCTGACGTACGAGCACGGCCGCCTCACCCGCGCCGCCACCCGCGGCGACGGCCGCACCGGTGAGGACATCACGCCCAACGTCCGGACGATCGACGAGATCCCGAAGCGGCTGGAGGGCGAGCGGATCCCGGCGCTGGTCGAGATCCGCGGCGAGGTCTACTTCCCGATGGAGAAGTTCGAGGAGCTCAACGCCCGCCTGGTGGAGGCGGGCAAGCCGCCCTTCGCCAACCCGCGCAACGCGGCCGCCGGTTCGCTGCGCCAGAAGGACCCCAAGGTCACCGCCACCCGCCCGCTGCACATGGTGGTGCACGGGATCGGCGCCCGCGAGGGCTTCGACATCGACCGTCAGTCGCAGGCGTACGAGCTGCTGCGCGGGTGGGGCCTGCCGACGGCCGCGCACGCCGAGGTCGTCGGTTCGCTCGCGGAGGTGCGGAAGTACATCGCGCACTACGGCGACCCCGAGGTCCGGCACTCGATGGAGCACGAGATCGACGGCGTCGTCGTCAAGCTCGACGAGATCCCCCTCCAGGGGCGGCTCGGCTCCACCTCGCGCGCGCCGCGCTGGGCCATCGCCTGGAAGTACGCGCCCGAGGAGGTCAACACCAAGCTGGTGGACATCCGGGTGGGTGTCGGCCGCACCGGCCGGGTGACGCCGTACGCGGTGGTGGAGCCCGTCACCGTCGCGGGCTCCGAGGTCGAGTTCGCGACCCTGCACAATCAGGAGGTCGTCAAGTCCAAGGGCGTCTTCATCGGCGACACCGTGGTGCTGCGCAAGGCAGGCGACGTGATCCCCGAGATCCTGGGTCCGGTGGCCGACCTGCGGGACGGCAGCGAGCGGGAGTTCGTGATGCCGGCCGAGTGCCCGGAGTGCGGCAGCGCGCTCCAGCCGATGAAGGAGGGCGACATCGACCTCCGCTGCCCCAACGCCCGCGCCTGCCCCGCCCAGATCCGCGAGCGCCTCTACTACCTGGCCGGCCGCAAGTGCCTCGACATCGAGAACTTCGGCTATGTGGCGGCCACCGCCCTCACCCAGCCGCTGGAGCCGGCCACTCCGCCGCTGCTGAACGAAGGCGACCTCTTCGACATGACGATCGAGGAGCTGCTGCCCATCAAGTCCTACGTCCTCGACATGGACTCCGGCCTGCCCAAGGTCGATCCCAAGACGGGCGAGAAGAAGGTCGTCACCTTCTTCGCGAATCAAAAGGGTGAGCCGAAGAAGAACGCCCTCGCGATGCTGGAGAACATCCAGGCCGCGAAGGAGCGCCCGCTGGCCCGCTTCCTCACCGGGCTCTCCATCCGCCACGTGGGCCCGGTCGCGGCCGAGGCGCTGGCCCGGGAGTTCCGCTCGCTGGACCGGATCGCCGAGGCGAGCGAGGAGGAGCTGGCCGCCGTCGAAGGCGTCGGCGGCACCATCGCGGCCTCGGTGAAGCAGTGGTTCGCCGAGGACTGGCACCGCGAGATCGTGGAGAAGTGGCGCGCCGCGGGCGTCCGTTTCGAGGACGAGGCGCACGGCAAGGAGGAGGGCCCCCGGCCGCTGGAGGGCCTCACCGTGGTCGTCACCGGCACGCTCTCCTCGTACACCCGGGACGGGGCGAAGGAAGCCCTCCAGAGCCGCGGCGCCAAGGTGACCGGGTCGGTGTCCAAGAAGACGGACTTCGTGGTGGTGGGGGACAACCCGGGGTCGAAGTTCGACAAGGCGATGCAGCTGAAGGTGCCGGTGCTGGAGGAGGACGGGTTCGCCGTCCTCCTGGAGCAGGGCCCGGACGCCGCGCGCGAAGCGGCGGTGCCGACACCGGAGTGAGCACCGGGACCCGAGGTGCCGGTGGTGCCGGTCCTCCGCACATGCGAGCCTCTCGCGCCTGCGGGGAACAGCCATGAAGCACCCCGGGTCCCGCCCCCTGCGGCGCGTGCGTCCGCCCCGCCACACATGGGGCCCGGATCACTACCAAAACCCAGGTCGCCACCCCACCGGAGTAATGCCCGCATAGGCAGTGGGCATTACCCCTACAGCGCATACCAGATGGCTACAAGAGGTCGGATCCCAATCGGGCAACCGCTGCCGATCGCTGCCCGCCGTAGCCTTCTGCGGCCTACTGTTGAGATGTGCGCCTGCCGTGGCGCGGGCACCGCCGGCTGTGAGAGGGACGGGCATGAAACCCACCGACAGCGCCGAACCGGCATCCCGGCTGCGCCAGGTCCCTCCGCCCGCGCTGCCGACGGTCTGCGTCACCGTGGCCGGCCTCGCACTGGCCGCCGGGGTCTCCCGCGTACTCGCCGAAGGCCACGCCGTGTTCCCCGGTCATACCGTGGGCGTGGCCCTTGCCGCCCTCACCGCCCTGATCGTCGCTCACCTCGTCGCCCTCGGCCGCGACCGCTGGTGGGGCGGCACCGGCTCCGGGGCCGCCCTCACCCTGGCCGTCCTGCTGCTCTACGGCTGGCTCCCCGCCGTCCTGATCAGCATCTCCGTCGTGGTGCTCGTGGCCACCGCCCGCCGCCACCGCTGGCGGCAGGCGTTACTCCACGGCGCGGTCGACATCCTCGGCATCGGGGCCGCGGGACTCTCCCTGGCCCTGTGCGACATCGTCTCCAGCGTCGAGAACCCCTGGCTGCCCGACACCTGGCCGCTCACCGCGCTCCCCAAGATCGCCCTGGCCGCGTTCCTCTACCTCGTGGTCACCCGCGCCCTGCTGTGGTATTCGATGGCCCCCAGCACCGGCCTGAGCAGCATCGCCCGTACCGCGCTCGTCCGCCAGGGCCTCGTCGGCGGCGCGCTCCTCGGCATCGCCCCGCTCATAGCCGTCGTCGCCGACCACGCGCCCATGCTGCTGCCGCTGTTCGCGGTGCCGCTCATCGCCCTGGACTCCACGCTCTGGATCGCCCGCGCCCGCGCCGAGGAGCAGCTCCGCGACCCGCTCACCGGGCTGCCCAACCGCCAGTGGCTGCTGGAGCGCACCTGGAACGCCCTCGACGAGGCCGAGCGCGCGGGCACCCGCGCCGCCCTCGTCCTCATAGATCTCGACCGCTTCCGCTCCGTCAACGACACCCTCGGCCATCTCGCCGGGGACCGGCTGCTGTTGCAGATAGCGGAACGGCTCCGCCTGGCCCTGCCGCGCGACGCGGAGGCGGCCCGGCTCGGCGGCGACGAGTTCGCGGTCCTGATCCCCACCGCCGACTCGCTCACCAGCGCCCAGCGCGTGGCCCGTTCCCTGGTCGCCGCCCTCGGCTCCCCGCTCGACCTGGAAGGGCTCACCCTCGTCCTGGAGGCCAGCGCGGGCGTGGCCGTCTATCCCGACCACGCGCTCGACGCAGGGGACCTGCTGCGCCGGGCCGACGTGGCGATGTACCAGGCCAAGCGCGACCGCAGCGGCGTCGAGGTCTACGAGGCCCGGCGCGACGGCAACACCCTCGACCGGCTGGGCCTGTTGGGCGACCTCCGGCGGGCGCTGGACGCCGGCGAGGTGGAGCTGCACTACCAGCCGAAGGTCGGTTTCGACGGCCATGTCGAAGGGCTGGAGGCCCTCGTCCGCTGGGTCCACCCCGAGCGCGGGAGGGTCTCCCCGGACGAGTTCATCGCCATCGCCGAGTCCTCGGGCCTGATGCCCCGGCTCACGGAGTACGTGCTGGAGACCGCGCTCGGCCAGGTCGCGAAGTGGCGGGCGATGGGGCTGAACGTCCCGGTCGCGGTCAACGTCTCGCCCCGCGACGTCCACACGCCCGGCTTCGCCGGCTCCGTCGCGGCGCGGCTGGCCCGGCACGGCGTGCCCCCGGGCGCGCTGCAGCTGGAGATAACGGAACACGTCCTCCTGGAGGACCCCCAGCGGGCCGCCGACACCCTCGCCGGGCTCACCGGCCACGGCGTGAAGATGTCCCTCGACGACTTCGGCACGGGCTACTCCTCCCTCGTCCACCTGCGCCGGCTGCCGGTGAGCGAGCTCAAGATCGACCGGTCCTTCGTGGCCCGGCTCGCCATCGACACCGAGGACGCGGAGATCGTGCGCTGCACGCTCGACCTCGCGCACTCCCTGGGCCTGCTGGTCGTCGCCGAGGGCGTCGAGGACGACGAGACGTGGGAGCGGTTGCGGGACCTCGGCTGCGACGCGGTGCAGGGGTGGCTGGTCGCCGCGGCGATGCCGCCGGACGAGATGACGGCGTGGCTGCGGCTGCGCGGCGAGAGCGGCTGGCACCGCGAGGTCGACCGCCTGCGGGTGGCGCCGGTGGCACCGCCGGAGGAAGCGGTGACCTAGCCGGTCGGGCGGAGCGGGGTTCCGGGCCGCGGCCCGGCGGCCGGCTACCGGGGGCTCGCGCCCCCGGACCCCCTGACCGCGCTCCGCGCGGTGTCCTCAATCTCCCCCGGCTACCGCTGGGAGGTGCCCCCACGGGCTGGATTTCGCGCGCCGTGAAATCCAGCCTGCCCGGCGCGCGAGGACGCTCCCCCGGAGGCGCCCCGTCGTCGGCGGCGACCGTGTCGCACCCGGCAGCGAACCGGAGCCGGACGTGGGGTCGGGAATATGCGTCGGCCGCGTCGTGGCGGAAGCCATAGGATTGGGCCATCAACCTGCCCAGAAACCGTCACGAACCCTGAGGATCGCCGCATGCCTGGCATCACGCGCGAGGAGGTCGCCCACCTCGCCCGGCTGGCACGTCTGGAGCTCAAGGACGAAGAGCTCGACCACTTCGCCGGACAGCTCGACGACATCATCGGCGCGGTCGCCCGCGTCTCCGAGGTCGCCGACCAGGACGTACCGCCGACGTCCCACCCGCTGCCGCTGACCAACGTCATGCGCGCGGACGACATCCGTCCGTCGCTGACCCCGCAGGAGGCGCTGTCCGGCGCCCCGGCCCAGGAGCAGCAGCGTTTCAAGGTGCCGCAGATCCTGGGGGAGGACTGACCATGACTGCTGAACTGATCAAGCTGACCGCGGCGGAGATCGCCGCGAAGATCGCCTCGGGCGAGGTCACCGCCGTCCAGGTGACCGAGGCGCACCTGGCCCGTATCGAGGCCGTCGACGAGAAGGTCAACGCCTTCCTGCACGTGGACCGCGAGGGTGCCCTCGCGCAGGCCCGCGCCGTCGACGAGAAGCGCGCCCGCGGCGAGAAGCTCGGCCCGCTGGCCGGCGTGCCGCTCGCGCTCAAGGACATCTTCACCACCAAGGGGATCCCGACCACCGTCGGTTCCAAGATCCTCGAAGGCTGGATCCCGCCGTACGACGCGACGCTCACGCAGCGCCTGAAGGCCGCCGACGTCGTCATCCTCGGCAAGACCAACATGGACGAGTTCGCCATGGGGTCCTCCACGGAGAACAGCGCCTACGGCCCCACCGGCAACCCCTGGGACCTGACCAAGATCCCCGGTGGTTCGGGCGGCGGCTCCAGCGCCGCGCTCGCCGCGTACGAGGCCCCCCTCGCCATCGGCACGGACACCGGCGGTTCCATCCGCCAGCCCGCTGCCGTCACCGGCACCGTCGGCGTCAAGCCGACCTACGGCGCGGTCTCCCGCTACGGCATGGTCGCCTTCTCCAGCTCCCTCGACCAGGGCGGGCCCTGCGCCCGTACGGTCCTGGACGCGGCCCTGCTGCACGAGGCCATCGCCGGGCACGACCCGCTGGACTCCACCTCCATCGACGCCCCGGTCCCGCCGGTCGTCGAGGCGGCGCGGAACGGCGACGTCAAGGGCATGCGCATCGGCATCGTCAAGCAGTTCCGCGGCGAGGGCTACCAGGCCGGTGTCCTCCAGCGCTTCGACGAGTCCGTGGAGCTGCTCAAGGAGCTCGGTGCCGAGGTCGTCGAGGTGGACTGCCCCTCCTTCGACCTGGCCCTGGCCGCGTACTACCTGATCGCGCCGTCCGAGTGCTCCTCCAACCTGGCCCGCTTCGACGCCATGCGCTACGGCCTGCGGGTCGGCGACGACGGCACGAAGTCCGCCGAGGACGTCACCGCGCTCACCCGTGAGGCCGGCTTCGGCGACGAGGTCAAGCGCCGCGTGATCCTCGGTACGTACGCCCTGAGCTCCGGCTACTACGACGCGTACTACGGCTCGGCGCAGAAGGTCCGCACGCTCATCACGCGCGACTTCGAGAAGGCGTTCGGCGAGGGCGGTGTCGACGTGCTGATCTCGCCGACCACCCCGACCACCGCCTTCCCGATCGGCGAGCGCGCGGACGACCCGATGGCGATGTACCTCGCCGACCTGTGCACCATCCCGACCAACCTGGCGGGCAACGCCGCGATGTCGCTGCCCTGCGGTCTGGCGCCCGAGGACGGGATGCCGGTGGGCCTGCAGATCATCGCGCCCGCCATGGCCGACGACCGGCTCTACCGGGTGGGTGCCGCGGTCGAGGCCGCGTTCACCGCCCGCTGGGGACACCCGCTGCTCGAGGAGGCACCGTCGCTGTGACCGTCGAAAAGGCCGGGACCACCGGCAAGCTCGCGAAGGCCAAGGGCTTCAAGAAGTCCAGGCCCGGCACGTATCTGTCCATCGGCACCACGCTGTTCGGCGCGGTGAGCGTCGTGAAGCAGGCCAAGAAGGCCCGGGGCGAGCAGGACACGCTCCAGCTCGTGGACGCCGTCGTCTCCGCCGCCGCCATCGCCACCGGCGTCGCCCTGCTCGTGCGCGAACTGCGCCGGATGAGCAGCGACGACGTTCTCGCGGACTGAGAGGTTAGTTTTCCGTGACCACCATCGACCTGGTGTCGTACGAGGACGCGCTGGCGTCCTACGACCCCGTCATGGGCCTCGAAGTCCATGTCGAGCTCGGCACCCGGACCAAGATGTTCTGCGGGTGCTCCACCGAGCTGGGCGCCGAGCCCAACTCGCAGACCTGCCCCACCTGCCTCGGCCTGCCCGGCTCGCTGCCGGTCGTCAACGCCGTCGGCGTCGAGTCCGCCGTGAAGATCGGTCTCGCGCTGCACTGCGAGATCGCCGAGTGGTGCCGCTTCGCCCGGAAGAACTACTTCTATCCGGACATGCCGAAGAACTTCCAGACCTCGCAGTACGACGAGCCGATCGCCTTCGAGGGCTATCTGGACGTCCAGCTGGAGGACGGCGAGGTCTTCCGCGTGGAGATCGAGCGCGCCCACATGGAGGAGGACACCGGCAAGTCCACCCACGTGGGCGGTGCCACCGGCCGTATCCACGGCGCCTCGCACTCCCTGCTCGACTACAACCGGGCCGGCATCCCGCTCATCGAGATCGTCACCAAGCCGATCGAGGGCGCGGGCGAGCGGGCCCCCGAGGTCGCCAAGGCGTACGTCGCCGAGCTGCGCGAGCTCATCAAGGCGCTCGGCGTCTCCGAGGCCCGGATGGAAATGGGCCAGATGCGCTGCGACGTCAACCTGTCGTTGCGCCCGAACGGCACCGAGAGGTTCGGCACCCGCTCGGAGACGAAGAACGTCAACTCGCTGCGCTCCGTGGAGCGGGCCGCCCGCTTCGAGATCATGCGGCACGCGGCGGTGCTGTCCTCCGGCGGCACGATCGTGCAGGAGACCCGGCACTTTCACGAGGAGGACGGGTCCACCACGGCGGGCCGCATCAAGGACAACGCCGAGGACTACCGCTACTTCCCCGAGCCGGACCTGGTGCCGGTCGCTCCCGCCCGGGAGTGGGTGGAGGAGCTCCGGGCGCAGCTGCCCGAGCTGCCGCGCGTGCGCCGTAACCGGCTGCGCGAGGAGTGGGGCGTCTCCGAGCACGACATGCAGTCGATCCTCAACGCCGGTGCCGTCGACCTGATCGTCGCCACCATCGAGGCCGGTGCCGACGCGGCCAGCGCCCGCAAGTGGTGGATGGGCGAGCTGGCCCGCCGGGCCAACGAGGCCGGTACGGACCTCGCGGCGCTGGAGATCACCCCGGCGCAGGTCGCGCGCGTGTGCGCGCTGGTCGCCGAGGGCTCGCTCAACGACAAGCTGGCCCGTCAGGTCATCGAGGGCGTGCTCGCGGGCGAGGGCGGCCCGGACGCCGTCGTCGAGGCCCGCGGTCTCGCGGTCGTCTCCGACGACAGCGCGCTGGGCACCGCCGTGGACGAGGCCATCGCGGCCAACGCCGGCATCGCGGACAAGATCCGCGCGGGCAAGGTCGCGGCGGCGGGCGCGCTGGTCGGCGCGGTCATGAAGACCACCCGCGGCCAGGCGGACGCGGCGCGTGTCCGTGAGCTGATTCTTGAGCGGCTCGCCCCGAAAGAATAAATAAGCGCGGCCTGGAGAAGCTGGGCGTCGAGGGCTGCCCCTCACGCACCACAGCTGTCACAGCCGTCAATGGCCGTCCCTCGCGTGAGGGGCGGCCATTGTCGTATAGCCGAATAACCGAATTCGGCCGCACTTAGCGCTAGTTGGCCGGATTTAGTCGGTACGTCCGCCAGGTGTGGAAACGGTCCGGCATGATCGCGGGTTGCGGGCCCAGGGTGTGCCCGTCACCGGATTGCTGGGGGTTAGTGATGCGACGGTTGAGCAGGGCGCTGACGGCGCTCGCGCTGACGGGGGCCGGACTGACGGTCATGACCGTCCCGGTCACCGCGGCCGACGGCGGCACGGGGGACACCGTGCCCGCCGTGCGCTGCGAGGCCGGCTGGGGAAGCCTCGCCAAGGTCGCCACGGACAGTGCCTACAAGTCGCTGCGGGACATCGGAACCGGACAGCACGACTGCTTCGACCGCATGGTCTTCGACGTCAAGGGCAGCGGCGAGCGCCCGATCGGCTACCGCGTGGCCTATGTCGACCGGCTGTATCAGGACGGTTCGGGCGAGCCCGTACCCGTGGACGGCGGCGCGATCCTGGAGATCCGGGTGGCCGCGCCCAGCTACGAGCCGACCACGGGCCTGCGGACCTACCGCGGCCGGTTCGGGGAGCCGCTGCGGAACGTGGACCTCACGGGCTACCGGACCTTCCGGGACACCCGCTTCGCGGGCAGCTTCGAGGGGGACACCCAGGTCGGTCTGGGCGTGCGGGCCAGGCTGCCGTTCCGCGTCTTCCAGTACGGCCACCTCGTGGTCGTCGACGTGGCCCACGCCTGGGAGCCCCTGCCGCTGACGGTGGAGCCGCGCGGGCGGAGGTGACCCCCGGCCGGGGTGGTGTGGGCTGGCTCACAAAGCGGACAAAGGATCTTTTTCGCCTGTCACAGTAAGGCGGAAGAGGCCCCCCCACGCCGTCCGCGTGCCCGCGGCCTTTCGCCCTCCAGCGGTCGGAAGCGCGGGTCATTTCCCGGCGAGATCGACGCGATATCCGGGAAGCAGGGAATGACCTCACTTGCCCGGTGGTGCCTGCGCCGCCGCTTCGTCGTCATCGCGCTGTGGCTCGTCGCCCTGCTGGGCACGGGCGCGGCGGCCGCCCTCTCCGGGTCCGCGTACTCCGACGACTACGGCGTCCCCGGCACCGAGTCCGCCCGCGCCGCCGCCCTGATGGAGAAGGCGTTCCCCCGCGAGGGCGGCGACGACACCCTCGTCTGGCACACCGACTCCGGCACCGTCCGTGCCCCCGACGTCGAGCGGCGCATGGGCTCCGTCCTGCGCGAGGTCGCCGAACTGCCCGGCGTCGCCGGGGTCAGCGGCCCGTACGGCAGCGACGGCGCCGCCCGTATCAGCCCGGACGGCCACACCGCCTACGCCTCCCTGACCTTCGCGAGCGAGGGCGGCGACCCGGACAAGGCGCAGGTCCAGCGGGTCGTCGACACCGCGCGGGCCGCCGCCACGGACCACCTCCAGGTCGCGCTCGGCGGCAGCTCCATCAGCACCACCGAGACGTCGAGCGGCCACCTCAGCGAGATCATCGGCGTGCTGGTCGCCGCGGTCGTGCTCTTCGTCGTCTTCGGCTCGCTCGCCGCCAGCCTGCTGCCCATCGCCACCGCTCTCGTCGGCGTCGGCACCGCCGCCATGGGCACCGTCCTGCTCGGCCACGTCATGACGGTCGCCGACTTCGCCCCGATGCTGGGCACCCTCATCGGGCTCGGCGTCGGCATCGACTACGCCCTCTTCATCGTCACCCGGCACCGCAAGGGCCTGCGGGCGGGCCTGTCCGTGCACGAGGCGGCGGAGCAGGCCGTGGCCACCACCGGGCGCGCCGTCGTCTTCGCGGGCGGCACCGTCTGCGTGGCCCTGCTCGGCATGCTGATCCTGCGGCTGAGCTTCCTCAACGGCGTCGCCCTGGCCGCCTCGCTCACCGTCGTCCTCACCGTGGCCGCCTCCGTCACCCTGCTGCCCGCGCTGCTCGGGCTGATCGGCCACCGCGCGCTCAGCCGCCGCGAACGCCGCGCCCTCGCCGAGCGGGGCCCCCGCCCCGAGCTCCCCACCGGGCTCGCCGCCCGCTGGTCGGCCTTCGTCGAGCGCCACCCCAAGCTGCTGGGCGGCCTCGCGGCGGCGGTGATGCTGATCCTCGCGCTGCCGGTGTTCTCCCTCCACCTGGGCACCTCCGACCAGGGCAACAACCCGGCGACCTCCACCACCCGCCAGGCCTACGACATGCTCGGCAAGGGCTTCGGGCCGGGCGTCAACGGGCCGCTGACCCTCGTCGCGCCCCTCGACAGCGCCGCCGACCGGCTCGCCTTCAACCGCCTGCCCGACACCCTGCGCCACACCGAGGGCATCGCCTCCGTGACCCCCTCGGCCCTGAACCACAGCGGCGACACCGGCGTGATCACCGTCGTGCCCACCACGTCACCGCAGTCCCGCGCCACCAGCGACCTCGTCGACCGGCTGCGCACCACGGTGCTGCCGCGGGCCACGGACGGCACCGGCGCGGAGGTCCAGGTCGGCGGCATCACCGCGAGCTACGACGACTTCGCGGGCGTCATCCTGGGAAAGCTGCCGCTGTTCATCGGCACCGTCGTCGGCCTCGGCTGCCTGCTGCTCCTGCTGGCCTTCCGCAGCATCGGCATACCGCTGAAGGCCGCCCTGATGAACATCGCCGCGGTCGCCTCCTCCTTCGGCCTGATCGTCGCGGTCTTCCAGTGGGGCTGGGGCAGCGAGACCCTCGGCCTGGGCGCGGCGGGCCCCATCGAGCCCTTCCTGCCGGTCGTCATGGTCTCGGTGCTCTTCGGCCTCTCCATGGACTACCAGGTCTTCCTGGTCAGCCGGATGTACGAGGAGTGGCGGGCCACCCGCGACAACTGCCGGGCGGTGCGCGTCGGCCTCGCCGAGACCAGCCGCGTCATCAACTCGGCGGCGGTGATCATGATCTCGGTCTTCCTGGCCTTCGTGCTGAGCGGCGACCGCGTGATCGCGATGTTCGGCATCGGCCTGGCCGCGGCGGTGGCGTTGGACGCCTTCGTACTCCGCACCCTGCTGGTGCCCGCGCTGATGCACATGCTCGGCGGCGCGAACTGGTGGCTGCCGGCGTGGCTGGAACGGCTGCTGCCGCGCTTCAGCATCGAGCCGCCGGAAGCACCGGCGCCGGTGCCCGTCCCGCAGCCCCGCGCGCCGGAGCCCGTGCCGCAGCTCTGACGCCGCTCTCCCGGGGGCCGGCGGCCGCCCCGGGGCCGGGGCCGCTCAGCCCTGCCGGGGCCGTATGACCACGTGCCCCGAGTCGAGGTCCACCGGGCCGCGGCCCGGGTCGCCGTCGCCGACGTCCTCCCGGGTCAGCTCCAGCCGGTTCTGCTCCTCGTCGGTGTGCTCCCGCCCCGGCGAGAACAGTTCCTCGAACACATTGAACATCTCAACTCCCGTCGCAGCGCTGCCTCTCCAGCATGCCAGACGCGCGTGCGAATCCCGGGGGCGTGCGCGGGCCCCTCAGGACACCTCCAGCCGCAGGACGCGGTCGTCCGCGTCCCCCGGTTCGCCCCGGCCGTCGGTGTTGCTCGTCGTCAGCCACAGGCCGCCGTCGTCGGTCGCCACGACCGTGCGCAGCCGCCCGTACCCGCCCGTCAGGAACGGCTGCGGATCCGCCGCCGGAGCGGCGCCCCGCAGCGGGATCCGCCACAGGCGCTCGCCCCGCAGGGCCGCCATCCACAAGGACCCCTTCGCGTAGGCGAGCCCGCTCGGGGACGCCTCGGAGGGCTTCCACTGCGCGACGGGGTCGCGGTAGCCGGGGCGGCCCGCCCTGCCCTCCACCACCGGCCAGCCGTAATTGCCGCCGGGCTCGACGAGATTGAGCTCGTCCCACGTGTCCTGGCCGAATTCCGACGCCCACAGCCGCCGGTCCGCGTCCCACGCCAGCCCCTGCACATTGCGGTGGCCCGAGGAGTAGATCACCGAGCCGGGCCGTGGATTGCCGGGCGCGGGTTGCCCGTCCGGCGTCATCCGCAGGATCTTGCCGCCGTACGACCCGGGGTCCTGGGCGCGGCCGCGCTCACCGCCCTCGCCCGTGCCCGCGTACAGCATCCCGTCGGGGCCGAAGGCGATCCGCCCGCCGTTGTGGATCTGCCCCTTGGGAATGCCCTGGAAGATCGTGTTCGGCGCGCCGAGCCGCAGCCCGTCGGGCTTGCCCGGGTCGTAGCGCAGCTGCGCGATCCGGTTGTCCGAGGCGGTGGTGAAGTAGGCGTACAGCAGATGGTCGGTGACGAAGCCGGGGGAGAGGGCCAGGCCCAGCAGGCCGCCCTCGCCCGCCGCCGCGACGCCCGGCACCGAGCCCACCTCGCTCTGCGCGCCGTCCTCCGCGGCCACCCGGACGATCTTCCCGGTGTCGCGGGAGCCGACCAGCAGGTCGCCGCCGGGCAGCGGAGCGACGCCCCATGGGGAGGTGAGCTTGGTGGTGAGCGTGCGGACGACCTTCACCGAACCCTTGGCCGGCGCGGCGGACGGGGAAGGAGCCGCCGAAGAGCCGCTCCCACCAGGGGACTTGACGCCCGACGGCCCCGACCCCGGCCCGCCGCGCCCCGGCAGGCCCGCACCGCCCGAACAGCCCGCGGCGCCGAGCAGCGCGCCCACGGTCAGCGCGGCCGTGACAGCGGCGAGGCGGGGGCGCGTCGCACGTCGTCGCATGGTTCGTTCCTCTCGCCGGGGCGGGGCAGCGTACCGGTCGGCCGCGGCACAGTTCCTTATACACGCTCCCGCCGACGCGGCCCCGGCAGGCGCCCCCTCAGTCCCAGGAGCCCATGGCCCTCGGCAGCGCCGCGATCTCCGCGAAGTCCTCCGGCGTGAGCCGCAGTTGCGCGGCCGCCGCGTTCTGCGTCACCCACGCGGCCTTCTTCGTCCCCGGCACCGGCACCACGTGCCGGCCCTGCGCCAGCACCCACGCCAGGGCGACCTGCGCGGCCGTCGCGCCGTGCCGCCCGGCCACCCGCCGCAGCCCGGCCACTATCGGCTGGTTGGCCGCCATCATCTCGGCGGTGAAACGCGGGTGCCGCGCCCGGATGTCCTCCGGCTCGAAGCCCTGCCCGGGCGTGAGCGTGCCGCTGAGGAAACCGTTGCCCAGCGGCATCGCCGCGAGCAGCCCGACACCCCGCGACGCGCACCACGGCACCAGCGCGTCCAGCGCCTCCCGGGACCACACCGACAACTCCGCCTGCACACAGCTCACCGGGAAGACCTGCTGTATTCGCTCCAGCTGGCGGATCGTCGCGTCGTAGAGCCCGGCGCGCGACCTGCGGTGGGTCCGCGCGCCGATCGCGCACCACCCCAGGGAGCGGACCTTGCCCGCCGAGACCAGCTCGGCCATCGCCCCCCAGGTCTCCTCGACCGGCACCTCGGGATCCGGCCGGTGCAGCTGATAGACGTCGATCACATCGGTCTGCAGCCGCCGCAGCGAGGCGTCGCACGCCCGCTTCACATAGCCGGGCCTGCCGTTGGCGACGATGTGCTGATCACCCACCAGCAGCCCGCACTTGGTCGACACGAAGGCTTCCGCGCGCCGCTCCCGCAGCACCCGGCCGACCAGCAGCTCATTGGTGAACGGCCCGTACATGTCAGCGGTGTCCAGCAGGGTCGTCCCCGCGTCGAGCGCCGCGTGCACCGTGCGCAGCGCGCCCTCACCGCTCTGCTGAGAGGCGGTGTACGCCCAGTGCATGGGCATGCACCCGAGGCCGATCGCGCCCACCTCGAGCGCCGCCGCACCGATTGTCCTGCGCTCCACCGGCCGTTCCCTCCCGTTCCTCGTCCCCAAACTAACCTCTGCCGGGCGGGCGGCTTCGCATAGCCTCCTGGCATGAGTGCAGATCACAGCGGTTCCGCCCGCCCCCTGGCCTGGCTGCCGATCCGCCCCGAGGAGATCGAGGGCCTGCCCGCGGCCCTGGACTACGCCTACTGGAACGGCGAACCCGACTACCCCACCGACCCCGCCCGCTGCGCCTTCTACGTCCCGCCCTATGTGACCAGCGGTGACATCGTCACGCGCCCGCTTTCCGCCATGACGGGCCTGCGGGTCGTCCAGACGCTCACCGCGGGCGTCGACCACATCCTGCCCGCCGTGCCGCGGCTGCCGTCGGGCACCCTCCTGTGCAACGCCCGCGGACTGCACGACACCAGCACCGCCGAACTGGCCCTCACGCTCACCCTCGCCGCGCTGCGCGACGTCCCCGGCTTCGTACGGGCACAGGACGCGGGGGAGTGGACGCAGGGTTTCCGCCCGGCGCTCGCGGACAAGAACGTGCTGATCCTCGGCTACGGTTCCATCGGGTCCGCCATCGAGGACCGGCTCGTGCCCTTCGAGTGCGCGCGGGTCGTACGCGTCGCGCGCTCCCCGCGTGAAACCCACCGCGGGCCTGTCCACCCCGTCACCGCGCTCCCGTCGCTCCTCCCCGCCGCCGATGTCGTGATCATCGCGGCGCCGCTCACGGAGCGGACCCGCGGTCTGGTGGGCGCGGACTTCCTCGCGGCGATGAAGGACGGCGCCCTGCTGGTGAACATCGCGCGCGGCGCGATCGTCGACACCGAGGCGCTCCTGACGGAGCTGGGGAAGGGCAGGCTGCGGGCCGCGCTCGACGTCACCGACCCCGAGCCGCTGCCGCCGGGGCACCCGCTGTGGAGCGCCCCCGGCACCCTGATCACCCCGCATGTGGGTGGGCCCTCTTCGGCCTTTCTGCCCCGCGCCGAACGCCTCCTGCGTGATCAGCTGGCCAGATTCGCCCTGGACGCACCCCTGCAAAATGTCGTAGTCACTGCCCCCTAGTTGCCACGTAGAGGTACCGTTCGGCTGCACTCAGTGTTCATAACCCCGTTGCTGATTACGCTATGTATATGAGCTATGTCCCTGAGTGACGAGTCTGGTGTATCGTCCGGACCGGGGGCTGCGCCGGGCACCGTACGGCGCAGCGAAGTACCGGCACTGAGGGGGGGCGACGGGCGATGCACGGCCACTGGACGATCAACCCGACGCGGCTCACGCACCGACCACGGCACCACCGCACGGCGGCTCCACCGCCCCGGCCCCGGCCGGGCGGTCCGGGAAGCCGGCGCCCTCATCTCTCCCTCCTCCGGGCGCACTTCGCCTGGCTCGGGGTCCCGCCCGGGGCGGCGGCGCGGTGAGCGCCCCCGGAGCGACGCTGTCCCGCCGGCAGGCCGGCGGTTCCGGGCCCGCGTCCCAGCTCCTCCTCGCCCTCGTCTGCGGTGGCTATGCCACGGGCGCGGCCTTCGGCTGGGGATCGGGCGAGCTGGCCTCCGCCATGGGCGACTTCGGGCTCGGCGGCGCCGCGGCGCTCGCCGCGGTCTCCTGCTTCTGGTACGGCCGGACGCACAGGACGCGCTTCCGGCTCGCCTGGCTGCTCTTCGCGGCCTCCTCGGCGATGGCGGGCCTCGGCAACATCGTCTGGGGGTGGTACGAGGTCGTCCTCGACGAGCGCGTGCCCACCCCCTCGGCGGCCGACTTCTGCTTCCTGCTCTTCGCGCCGCCGGCCATCATCGGCCTGCTCGTCCTCGCCAGGCGCCCCGTCACCCGGGCCGGCTGGGTCTGCCTGGCCCTCGACGCCTGGCTCACCGGCGGCTCCCTGCTGACCCTGTCCTGGAGCCTGGCCCTCGCGCACACCGCGCACTTCGAGGGCGAGACCGTGGCGCACGCCGCCCTCTCGCTCGCCTATCCGCTGCTCGACATCGCCCTGGTGTCGATGGTCCTCGCGCTGCACTTCCGGCGCTCCACCGCCAACCGCTCGGCCATCAACACCGCCATCGCGGCCCTCGCGCTGACCGTCCTGTGCGACGCGCTGTTCACCTCACCGCTGCTGCGCTCGAACTACCGTTCCGGCCAGATCCTCGACGCGGGCTGGTTCGCGGGCTATCTGCTGATGGCGTACGCGCCCTGGGTGGCCCGCGAGGAGGGCGACGACGCCGCGGCGCCCGCCCGGTCCGCCCAGCACCTGAACCACCCGAGCCGGCCCATCGCCGGCTCGCTCGCCGCCCTCACCCCCTATCTGGCCGCCGCGGTCTGCACCCTGGGGATCCTCTACAACGTCCTGGACGGCCACCACGTCGACCAGGTCGTGCTCTTCACCGGCTGCACGGTCGTCCTCGCGCTCGTCATCCGCCAGGGCATCATGCTGCTCGACAACATCTCGCTGACCCAGGAACTGGCCCAGAAGGAGAACCACTTCAGGTCCCTCGTCCAGGGCTCCAGCGACGTCATCATGATCGCCGCGCCCACCGGGATACTGCGCTACGTCAGCCCCGCCGCCGCGGGCGTCTACGGCCGCGAGGCCGAGGAGCTCGTCGGGTCCGAACTGGCCTCGCTGATCCACCCGGAGGACCTCGGCAGAGTCGTCCACGAAGTGCGCCGCTTCCTCGCGGCGCCACCCGCCGAGGAGCCCACCACCCGGATCGAGTGCCGCTTCCGCTCCGGCGCCGGCGACTGGCTCAACGTCGAGTCCACCGTCAACCGCCACCACGGCGGCCTCATCTTCAACAGCCGCGACGTCACCGAGCGGGTCCGGCTCCAGGCCCAGCTCCAGCACACCGCCGAGCACGACCCGCTCACCGACCTGCCCAACCGCGCCCTGTTCACCAAGAAGGTCCAGCAGGCCCTCGCCGGCCGCAGAGCGACCGACGCGGGCACCGCCGTGCTCTTCATCGACCTCGACGGCTTCAAGGCGGTGAACGACTCCGTCGGCCACCAGGCCGGCGACGAGCTGCTGGTCCAGGCCGCCCGCCGGCTCCAGGACTCGGTGCGGTCCGGCGACAGCACCGCCCGTTTCGGAGGAGACGAGTTCGCCGCGCTCATCATCGGCGACGGCACCCGCGACCCCGCGGCCCGCGAATACCGCATCCACGAGATCGCCGACCGGCTCCGGCTCACCCTCTCCCAGCCGTACAAGGTGGAAGGAGGCACCGAGGTCCGCGTGGCCGCCAGCATCGGCGTGGCCTTCGCGGAGCCCGGCATCACCCCCGGCGCCCTGATGCGCAACGCCGACCTCGCGATGTACCGCGCGAAGCAGGCGGGCAAGGGCCGCGTCGAGCTCTACGCACCGCAGATGCAGGCCGACGTGGTGCGCCGCGCCGAGCTGGCCACCCGGCTGCGCACCGCGCTGCACGAGGGCGAGTTCGCGCTGCTGCACCAGCCGGTGGTGGAGCTCCAGACCGGCCGCGTCACCGCGGTCGCCGCCCAGCCCCGCTGGCGCTCGGCCCAGGGGATACTGTTCACCCCCGCCGAATACCTCCGCGTCGCCGAGAGCGAGCGCGGCGACGAGGCCGCGCGCTTCGCCGAACTCGGCCGCTGGACGGTCGAGAAGGCCGTCGAGCAGGCCGCCCACCGCTGCCGCGCCGGCCACCCCGTGCCGGTGTACGTCCAGCTGTCGGCCACCCGTCTGATGGACAAGTCGCTGCCGCCGAAGTACCTCGAAGGGCTGCTCATCCACCACGGCCTGCCCTCCGGCGCGCTCGTCCTGGAGCTGTCCGGCAGCGACCCCCGGGTTCCGCTCGACGAGTTGGAGCGGCGGCTGGTCACCCTGCGCCGGCTCGGTGTGCGGATCGCCCTGGACGGCTTCGGCAGCGGCTATGCGGCGATCAGCGCGCTGCGCAGGCTCCCCATCGACACGCTCAAGCTCGACCGCGGGCTGGTCGACGGCGTGGTGGAGTCCGCCCGGCTGCACAAGATCACCGCGGGTCTGCTGAGGATCGCCACCGACCTCGGGATGCAGTCCGTGGCCGAGGGCGTCGACGTGCCCGAGCAGGCGCTCGCCCTGCGCGCCATGGGCTGCACCCACGGCCTGGGCAAGGCGTTCGCGGGCCCGCTCGACGAGCACCGGCTGCGCTACGCCCTCGACCTCGGCAGCTATCCGGTGCCCCGCCCCGCGGACGGCGCGAACGTGCTCGTCGGAGGCGCTCCGCCGGCCCCGGCGATCATGCCGTCGGGCGCCCGTTCGGGCGCGGCCGGCGGCGCGGGATCGCTCGCACATGCTCCATTGCGCTCAAATAATGAGACGCCCGTCCCACCCGCTTGACACCTCATATGCGGCGGGTGGAGGGTCGGAGCCATGCGCACCCGAATTCTCGTACTTGGAAAGCGCGTCGGCTGAAGCAGGCCACCCAGTAAGTCCTGCTGACCACTCCGGCGCGCTCCCCTCGCTTGCCTCACGGCACGAGGGGTTTTTTGTTGCACCGGATGCACGCAGACCCACCCAAACCTCCCACCGCCGAAGTCCTTACCGTCGAATCCCTCGAGAAGAGAATGTCGATGACCGAGCAGGCCACCGGGGCCCACCATCCGCAGCCGCGGGCCCGAAGCGGCGCGGCGCAGCAGCCCGCCACCGTCGAGCACGTCACGGGGGCGCAGTCCCTCATCCGCTCGCTGGAGGAGGTAGGGGCGGAGATCGTCTTCGGCATCCCGGGCGGTGCGATCCTCCCGGCGTACGACCCGATGATGGACTCCTCGAGGGTCCGCCACGTCCTCGTCCGCCACGAGCAGGGCGCCGGGCACGCGGCCACCGGATACGCGCAGGCCACCGGCAAGGTCGGGGTGTGCATGGCGACCTCGGGGCCGGGGGCGACCAACCTCGTCACCCCCATCGCCGACGCCCACATGGACTCCGTCCCGCTGGTGGCGATCACCGGTCAGGTCGCCTCCAAGTCGATCGGCACGGACGCCTTCCAGGAGGCGGACATCTGCGGCATCACCATGCCGATCACCAAGCACAACTGGCTGGTCACCGACCCCGCCGAGATCCCGCGGACCATCGCCGAGGCCTTCCACGTCGCCTCCACCGGCCGCCCCGGCCCGGTGCTCGTCGACATCGCCAAGGACGCCCTCCAGGCGCGGACCACCTTCAGCTGGCCCCCGCACACCGACCTGCCCGGCTACCGCCCGGTCACCAAGCCGCACGCCAAGCAGATCCGCGAGGCCGCCAAGCTGATCACCCAGGCCAGGCGGCCGGTGCTCTACGTCGGCGGCGGCGTGATGAAGTCCGGTGCCACCGCCGAGCTCAAGGTGCTCGCCGAGCTCACCGGCGCCCCCGTCACCACCACCCTGATGGCGCTCGGCTCCTTCCCCGACAGCCACCCGCTCCACGTCGGCATGCCCGGGATGCACGGCGCGGTCGCCGCCGTCACCGCCCTGCAGAAGTCCGACCTGATCGTGGCCCTCGGCGCCCGCTTCGACGACCGGGTCACCGGCAAGCTCGACTCCTTCGCCCCGTACGCCAAGATCGTCCACGCCGACATCGACCCCGCCGAGATCGGCAAGAACCGCACCGCCGACGTGCCGATCGTCGGGGACGCCCGCGAGGTCATCGCCGACCTGATCGTCGCGATCCAGAGCGAGCACGCCGAGGGTCACATCAGCGAGGCCGCCAGAACGGGATACGCGGCCTGGTGGGCCGACCTCAACCGCTGGCGCGACACCTATCCCCTCGGCTACGACCAGCCCGAGGACGGCAGCCTCTCCCCGCAGCAGGTCATCCAGCGCATCGGGCAGCTCGCGCCGAAGGACACCATCTACGCGGCGGGCGTCGGCCAGCACCAGATGTGGGCCTCGCACTTCATCGACTACGAACAGCCCCGCACCTGGCTCAACTCCGGCGGCGCGGGCACCATGGGCTACGCGGTGCCCGCCGCGATGGGCGCCAAGGCCGGCGCGCCGGACCGCACGGTCTGGGCCATCGACGGCGACGGCTGCTTCCAGATGACCAATCAGGAACTGGTCACCTGCGCCCTGAACGGCATCCCCGTCAAGGTCGCGATCATCAACAACGGCGCCCTGGGCATGGTCCGCCAGTGGCAGACCCTCTTCTACAACCAGCGCTACTCCAACACCGTCCTGCACTCCGGCCCCGAGGCCAGCGGCAAGGAGGCGTGCGCGGGCACCCGCGTCCCGGACTTCGTCAAGCTCGCCGAGGCCATGGGCTGCGTGGGCCTGCGCTGCGAGGACCCGGCCCAGCTCGACGCCGTCATCGAGAAGGCCAACGCCATCAACGACCGCCCGGTCGTGGTGGACTTCATCGTCCACCAGGACGCCATGGTCTGGCCCATGGTCGCCGCCGGCACCTCCAACGACGAGATCCTCGCGGCGCGCGGCGTCCGCCCGGACTTCGGCGACAACGAAGACGACTGAGGCCAGGAGAGAGAAAGAGACCATGACCAAGCACACGCTCTCCGTCCTCGTGGAGAACACCCCCGGCATCCTCACCCGGATCGCCGCGCTGTTCGCCCGCCGCGGCTTCAATATCGACTCGCTCGCGGTCGGGGTCACCGAACACCCCGACATCTCCCGCATCACCATCGTCGTCAACGTCGAGTCGCTGCCGCTGGAGCAGGTCACCAAGCAGCTCAACAAGCTCGTCAACGTGCTGAAGATCGTCGAGCTGGAGGACAGCAACGCGATCCAGCGCGAGCTGGTCCTGGTGAAGGTCCGCGCCGACAACGAGACCCGCTCCCAGATCGTCGAGATCGTCCAGCTCTTCCGCGCCAAGACCGTCGACGTCTCCCCGGAGGCCGTCACCATCGAGGCCACCGGCGGCAGCGACAAGCTGGGCGCGATGCTCAAGATGCTGGAGCCGTTCGGCATCAAGGAGCTCGTGCAGTCCGGGACGATCGCCATAGGGCGCGGCGCCCGCTCCATCACCGACCGCAGCCTGCGCGCCCTGGACCGCACGGCCTGACGGCCCGCCTTCCGCATAACGAGACCCGAAGACTTTTCCCCGCCCACCCGGCATACGGTGGGACGCACAACCGGAATCCCGGAAAACAAGGAGATACCTCAGTGGCAGCCGAGCTGTTCTACGACAACGACGCCGACCTGTCCATCATCCAGCGCCGCAAGGTCGCGGTCCTGGGCTACGGCAGCCAGGGCCACGCCCACGCGCTGTCGCTGCGCGACTCCGGCGTCGATGTCCGGGTGGGCCTGCACGAGGGCTCCAAGTCCAAGGCGAAGGCCGAGGAGCAGGGCCTGCGCGTGGTCACGCCCGCCGAGGCCGCGGCCGAGGCCGACGTCATCATGATCCTGGTGCCGGACCCGATCCAGGCCAAGGTCTACGAGGAGTCCGTCAAGGAGCACCTCAAGGACGGCGACGCGCTGTTCTTCGGCCACGGCTTCAACATCCGCTTCGGCTTCATCAAGCCCCCGGCCGGCGTGGACGTCTGCATGGTCGCCCCCAAGGGCCCGGGCCACCTGGTGCGCCGTCAGTACGAGGAGGGCCGCGGCGTGCCGTGCATCGCGGCCGTCGAGCAGGATGCCTCCGGCAACGCCTTCCAGCTCGCCCTCTCCTACGCCAAGGCCATCGGCGGCACCCGCGCGGGCGTCATCAAGACGACCTTCACCGAGGAGACCGAGACCGACCTCTTCGGCGAGCAGGCCGTGCTCTGCGGCGGCGCCTCCGCCCTGGTGAAGGCCGGCTTCGAGACCCTGGTCGAGGCGGGCTACCAGCCGGAGATCGCGTACTTCGAGTGCCTCCACGAGCTCAAGCTGATCGTGGACCTGATGTACGAGGGCGGCCTGGAGAAGATGCGCTGGTCGGTCTCCGAGACCGCCGAGTGGGGCGACTACATCACCGGCCCGCGCATCATCACGGACCAGACCAAGACCGAGATGAAGAAGGTCCTGGGCGAGATCCAGGACGGCACCTTCGCCAACAACTGGATGAAGGAGTACGAGGCGGGCCTGCCGAAGTACAACGAGTACAAGAAGGCCGACGAGGACCACCTGCTGGAGACCACGGGCAGGAAGCTCCGCAAGCTCATGAGCTGGGTGGACGACAAGTAGTCCGCTCCGGGTGCGGGTCCTCGTTTCCTTGGGGGACCCGCACCCGGTCACGCCGGGGTGACGTTTTTCCGCACGCACCCGAGCCGGTTCCAACCCCCGATACACTGCGGAGCACCAACGCGTCAGGCTCACAGCGTCGTGCGTCACACGCGGCTGCCCTTCACCGCCTTCGGCCGTCGGGACGGCCGTCCGCAAAGGACTAGTGAGGACTGAGGACCACGTGAGCACTGCTTCGTCCCGTAAACCCGTCGTACTGATCGCGGAAGAGCTCTCGCCCGCGACCGTCGACGCCCTGGGTCCGGACTTCGAGATCCGGCACTGCAACGGCGCGGACCGCGCCGCCCTGCTGCCCGCCATCGCCGATGTGGACGCCGTCCTCGTCCGCAGCGCCACGAAGATCGACGCCGAGGCGGTCGCCGCCGCCAAGCGGCTGCGGGTCGTCGCGCGCGCCGGTGTCGGCCTGGACAACGTCGACGTCGCCGCGGCCACCAAGGCCGGTGTGATGGTCGTGAACGCCCCGACCTCCAACATCGTCACCGCGGCCGAGCTCGCGTGCGGCCTGCTGATCGCCACCGCCCGCAACATCCCGCAGGCCAACTCCGCCCTGAAGAACGGCGAGTGGAAGCGCTCGAAGTACACCGGCGTCGAGCTGTCCGAGAAGACCCTCGGCGTCGTCGGCCTCGGCCGCATCGGCGTGCTCGTGGCCCAGCGCATGTCCGCGTTCGGCATGAAGGTCGTCGCGTACGACCCCTATGTGCAGCCCGCGCGGGCCGCGCAGATGGGCGTCCGGCTGCTGACGCTGGACGAGCTGCTGGAGGTCGCGGACTTCATCACCGTCCACCTGCCGAAGACCCCCGAGACGCTCGGCCTCATCGGTGACGAGGCGCTGCACAAGGTCAAGCCGTCGGTGCGGATCGTCAACGCCGCGCGCGGCGGCATCGTGGACGAGGCGGCGCTGGCCACGGCCCTGAAGGAGGGCCGGGTCGCGGGCGCGGGCCTGGACGTCTACGCCCAGGAGCCCTGCACGGACTCCCCGCTGTTCGAGTTCGACAACGTGGTCGCCACCCCGCACCTGGGCGCCTCCACGGGCGAGGCGCAGGAGAAGGCGGGCATCGCGGTCGCCAAGTCGGTCCGCCTCGCGCTGGCCGGCGAGCTGGTGCCCGACGCGGTCAACGTCCAGGGCGGTGTCATCGCCGAGGACGTCAAGCCCGGTCTGCCGCTCGCCGAGAAGCTCGGCCGGATCTTCACCGCCCTCGCGGGCGAGGTCGCGGTCCGGCTCGACGTCGAGGTCTACGGCGAGCTCACCCAGCACGACGTCAAGGTGCTCGAACTGTCCGCGCTCAAGGGCGTGTTCGAGGACGTCGTCGACGAGACGGTGTCGTACGTCAACGCCCCGCTCTTCGCGCAGGAGCGCGGCGTCGAGGTGCGGCTGACCACCAGCTCGGAGTCGGCCGAGCACCGCAACGTGGTGACCGTGCGCGGCACGCTCTCCGGCGGCGACGAGATCTCCGTCTCCGGCACGCTCGCTGGCCCCAAGCACCTCCAGAAGATCGTCGCGGTCGGCGACCACGACGTGGACCTGGCGCTCGCCGACCACATGGCCTTCCTCCGCTACGGCGACCGCCCCGGCGTCGTCGGCACGGTCGGCCGGATCCTCGGCGAGGCGGGCATCAATATCGCGGGCATGCAGGTCTCCCGCGCGCGGGAGGGCGGCGAGGCACTCGGCGCCCTGACCGTCGACGAGGCCATCCCGGCTCCGGTCCTCGCCGAGATCGCGGAGGAGATCGGCGCGGTGTCGGCGCGTGCGGTGAATCTGACGGACTGAGGTCACGGCAGTGGACGGGCCGGACCCTGCGGGTCCGGCCCGTCCCGCACGTGTCCCACACCTTCAGAGCTTGGCCCGTGCGGAACAGGCGTCGGGATCCTCGCCGTCAGGGGTGGGGTAGAACTGCCGGGACCACTTGCGGTGGGCTCCGATGGGGCCGTCGCCGCCGGTGAGCCTGGGCGGCGCGGTGAAGCGTTTGTGGTGGAACACCCCGAGGTCGCGGGCCGCGTCCTTCCTGGTCTGCCAGAAGATGGGGTACTGGAGCAGCCGCAGCGCCTTCCGGGAGAGCCGTGAGCCGACCGGCCCGGGCGCGTCGGAGCGGTCGAGGAATTCCAGGCTGGACGCGAGGCTGTAGCGCATGCGGCCGGGGCCTGTGGGCGTGGCGAGCAGCCAATTGACGGAGTAGAGGCCGAATTCGCGCATCTCCACGTTGATGTTGGCGCCGGCCAGTCCCGGGAACTGGCTGAGGAACTCGGACTTCGCGGTGACCGGGCCGATCCTGCGGCCGGCCCGCATCGTCACCCGGCCGAAGGGGCCGTCGTACCGCGGGGGCACCACGACCTCCAGGTCGATCAGCCCGTGCAGGTAGGTGAGGTGGGTGTAGTCGACGACGTTCTCCGAGACGTCCTGGGGATATCCGCCGAGATCGGTGATCCGGTAGACGGGGTCGCGGGCGTGTTCGAGCCCGGTGAGGCCGGCGGACACCTCCCAGGTCGGGTCCGTGTTCTCGCCGTGGTGCCAGACCCAGACGATCCCCCACTCCTCCCGCAGCGGGAGCATGGACAAGGAGATGTCCGGAGCGGGCCCGTAGGGGCTGTGGACGCAGTCCCCGTTCGTCGCATAGCGGAGATGGTGGAAGGGGCACTGCAGTTCCTCGCCCAGCACGGTGCCGCCGACTCCGAGGTGCGCGCCGAGGTGGGGGCAGTACGGGCGGGTGGCCTTGAGGGTGCCCCGCATGGTGCGGAACACGACGAGGTCCTCGCCCATGAAGGGGACGGTGTGGACGCTCCCGGGTGCCCACATGTCGGAGAACCCCGCGCAGAACCACCCGTTGGGGTAAGGCAGGGCGGGAGGGCCGCTCCGGTATCCGGGCCGGGCCTCATCGGGGAATCGACGGACCCGCGCGGTCGCATTCCTGCGCATTCTTGTCACCTTCCTTGAGCCGGGCCGGTGGTGGCGGGGGTCAGGAACCCTTCCTTGCGCTTGTACCGCAGGCACGTCTCCTGCCAGCGGTAGTAGCCGGACAGCGCGTCCTCGAGAATCCGGATGCCACGCAGGATCTCCTCCCTGTGCCCGGAGTGCGGGTCATCGGCGACCTCGGTGAGGTCGCGCAGCCTGTCGGCGATCCTGCGGAAGTCGCGCAGACGCTGTTGGGTCATGTACGCGACGTGCTGTGCCGCCGACTGAAGGCTGAGATCCCGGTCCCGGCGCAGGACGAGGACGAGGTTGTGGGGGTTGCGGTAGTGCAGGTCCTTGCGGACGGTGAACGTGTCGTTGGACCAGAGCCACAGTTCGGCCGCCATGTCGCGGAGTTCGTGGAAGAGGCCCCGGTGGAGGTGATCGGGAATGTTGGCACCCTGGAGCCCTTCCAGGACGTCGATGCTGGGCCGGGTGGCTCCGTTGATCACGCGCAGGCGTAAGTAGGTGTCCGTGTCCGGGAGTTCCTCCGCGGACCGGTTGCCGACCTCTGTCTCCATGGCACTCAGGTACTGCTTGACGTGCAGCGCGAAGCGGCCGCGCGGATGCTCCGGGAAGCAGGCGTGGAAGTCGCCCCACAGATCGGCCAGGGCGCGGGCCAGGGGGAAGGTGAGTCCGGGGGCGTCCGGCGGCGGGGGCGGGTCCTGGCTCAGGAGCCGGTCGAGCCGGGCTTTGCCGTCCCTGAACACCTCGGGGTCCCTGCCGAGCGGCCCGTCGTCGAAGATGTCGTCCCACAGGAACAGCCAGGCGACCCACTTGGCCATGAGGACCGCGCCGTGGGTGTCGGTACGCGGGCACCACCAGCCGGAGAACAGTCCGCACTGCATGTCGATCATGCGCTGCCGGGCCGCGTCGTCGGTCAACAGGCCGAAGTCCGCAGCCCACTTGCGGGCCGCCAGCTCGGCCCGTTCGTGATCCGGATGGAGGGTGACGGGCCACGGTATGTGGTAGTCGGGGATCTCGTACCGGGCCATGGCCGCCATGTCCTGGCAGTGGGTGTCGTCGAACAGCCTGGGCTTGGGCACGTCTCTTCTCCTGGTGGGATGCGGGCATCAGCTCCCTTGGCGGCGCTGTCGGCCGGCGAACCACCGTCTGGCCTCGTCGAAGTCGCCGCGGGTGAAGTCGGGCCAGAGGGTGACGGTGAAGTACAGCTCGGCGTGGGCGGTCTGCCAGGGCATGAACCCGGAGAGGCGCTGTTCGCCGGAGGTGCGGATGACGAGGTCGATGTCGGGCTGGCCCGCGGTGGAGAGGTGCCGGGAGATGGCCGATTCGTCGATCGGGGCGGCGCGCTCTCCCGGGGCGCGCTCGTGGAGCAGGGACCGGATCGCGGTGACGATGTCGGCGCGCCCGTCGTAGGCGACGGCGATGGTGAGGGTGCCCGCGCTCCTCGCCCCGGCCGACCGCAGGGCGAGGGTGCGCAGCCGGACGGCGTGGTGGGCGGGGATCCGGTCGAGGGCGCCGATGAGGCGGATGTGCCACCGGGTGGTGGTGGCGATCCTGCCGAGCCCGCGGGTGACGCTGTTCAGGATCTGCGCGACCTCCTGCGGCCGACGGTGCAGGTTGTCCTGGGACAGGGCCCAGACCGTGACCGCGCGGACCTGGGCCTGTTCGCACCAGGTCACCAAGTCGTGGACGCGCAGGGCCCCTTGGCAGTAGGCCTGCTCCAGCGGCACGTGGCGGCCCTGCGCCCACCGGCGGTTCCCGTCCAGGATCACGGCGACATGGCGCAGTTCCGGCTCTCGAGCGGTCAACGCCGGCATGGTTCTCCCGGCTCGGGCGCATCCGGGTCCGGGACGACATAGTGCACAGTGCAACCTCCCCCGACCTCCTGATGTATTCCGCAAGGATCGAGGCGCATACCACGTCAGGGGGGCGCGCGGAGCCGAACCGAAGCACTTGGCCGTTGCGCGTACGCAGCCATGAACACGCCATCCCTGGGCGCGCTCCGATGCGCCCGTGCCCGGGGTGTCCGGGGTGCTCACGGGCCACCGTCGTGGCACTGATGCGAATTCCGCGTCGGCGCGCGAATGCGTGAACGTTCCTGCCGGGTAGCCCTCGCCCGGGGCCCGTTCGGGTCCCGTGACGACAGGGGGCCGCGCGAGGAGCGGGGCCCTCGGAGGAGGGGATGTCGGATGAGGTTTCCCACGCGTGCGGCCGTCGCCGCGGTGGCCGTGATCGCGGCGCTCGGCGGCCTGGGCGCCGTCGCCACCACGGCCCAGGCGGCCGGTGACAGAGCCGGGGTCGTCGCGGAGCCGCAGCGGCCCATGGACAACGTGCCCGCGCCGAGCTGTTCCGACAACAACAACACCGTGCCGTGCTGGGAGTACCAGACCTGGTACTGGACGTACGACAACTGCAACAAGGCGGGCACCAGCTCGGTGAACTCGGACCCGGGCAAGTTCGACAACCACGTGTGCGCGCTCACCGGCAACGACATCGGCGTGGGGCTCTGGCTGCACAAGCTGCACGACTGAGGCGACGGCTGGAGCGATAGCGAAGGCCGTGGACGGCGCCCGCACCCGGGTGCCGTCCACGGCCTTCGCGTCCCAACGGTCCATGGATACCAGGAGGAGAGGGAGCGGGAGGACGACGAGAGCCGTCCACTCCTCGCGCCCGGCACGCGGGCTGGGGTTCGTCACGACAGGAAATACACGAGCGCCTTAAACGGTTGTCTGGAACGTTTGTATAAGACGGGTGTTTAGTACGCGCGTATGGCCCGGCGTTAGGCTGCCGACATGGGACATCGTGAAGACCTGCTCGCCGGTGCGAAGGCGTGCCTGCTCGAAAAGGGCTGGGTGCGCACCACCGCGCGCGACATCGTGGCGGCCTCCGGCGCCAACCTCGCCTCGATCGGCTACCACTACGGCTCCAAGGACGCGCTGATGATGGCCGCGTTCATCAAGATGACCGAGGAGTGGGGTGACTCGATGACCCGTGCCCTGGAGTCCGGCGCACCCGCGGGCGCCTCGCGGGCGGAGCTCCTCACGGCGAAGCTGGACACGCTGACCGCGGGGTTCGAGGAGAGCCGCCGGTTCTGGGAGCTCCAGCTGGAGGTGGTCGGCCAGTTGGGGAGCAATCCGGAGCTGAAGAAGTGGTTCGCCGGTGTGTTCCCGGAGGGGCGGGACGGCATGCTGACGATCTTCGAGGGCCTTGGCCGCCCCGCGGACGAGGAGACGAAGCGGACCTCGGGGGCCTTCTACCACGCTCTGTTCATCGGGATGTGGGTCCAGTGGGTCATCGAGGCCGAGTCCGCGCCGACCGGCGCGGAGCTGGTCGAGGGGATGCACCGGGTGCTGGCCGGGCTGGCCGCCGGGCCGTCGCCGGCCCCGGCCGGCGGGGTGCCGGACGGCCGCGAGGGCTGACCGGTCCGCTCACCGACAGGAAGTGATCAGCCGGGCCAGGTGCCGCCCGGCGATCGCCGGCGGTTCGTCGCTCCGCGCGACCTGGGCCGCCGGCTCCGCGCCCTCCAGTGCGTGGATCACCGTGCGTGGAGACCCTCAGGAAACCGGCGGCCCGAGGCTTCCGGCGGTGCGGCCATGACACCCGGGTGTCACGGCCGCACCCGTGTGTGCGGACCTGTCCCGGAAGGCGTAGCGGTGTGCCGTATTCCGTCGTTGTGCGGGATGTGGCCGGATCGCGCGTAGCCGAGCGCGGCGAAGCGGCCTGCACTGGATGTATCCGGCCGTCTGCGCCGAACCCGTCACCTCGTGACGACTTCACGGAACGGAAACCACCATGAGCACCTTCCGCATCTCCATCGACTCCGACCTGTGCGTCGGCTCGGGCCAGTGCGCGCTGACCGCGCCCAGCGTCTTCACTCAGGACGACGACGGCTACGGGGCGGTGGTCCCCGGCCGTGAGGACGGCGGCGGCGACCCGCTGGCGCGCGAGGCGGTGCGCGCCTGCCCGGTCCAGGCGATCACCGCGGAGGAGGAATAAGCCCCCGCCCCTACAGCCGGTCCGCCTTCAGAGCCATGTGGAGGAGCAGGCGGCCCTCGCCGTCGTCCAGGTCCAGGCCCGTGAGCTGCTCCACCCGGGAGAGGCGGTAGTAGAGCGTCTGCCGGTGGATGCCCAGGGCCGCCGCCGTACGGCCCGCCTGGCCCGCGCAGTCGAGGAAGACCTCCGCCGTGCGGGCCAGTTCCGTGTGCGCCGGGGCCAGCAGCGGGCGTACGGAAGGGTCCGCCGCGGCCTGCGCCGGCAGCGCGGACAGCACGCGGTACGGGCCGATGCCCGACCACTCCGCCACCGGCCCCAGCCGCGCCTCCGCCCCGGCGGCCCGCGCGGCCGCCAGCGCCTCGCGCCAGGCGGCCGGCAGCTCCGCGAGCCCCCGGCGAGGAGCGCCGAGCCCGGCCGTGGCCCGTGCGGGACGGCCGGTCGCACCGCCCGCGCGGGGCGAGCGCAGCAGCCGGTCCGCCGCCGTGAGCGCGGGCGCCGGGGCTGTCATCGCCCGCAGCCGGATCAGCGCGGCCAGCGCCGCCGAGCCGTCCGGCAGGGCGTCCGGCACCGCGCACAGCGCCGCCACCCCCGACTGCCCGGCCAGTGCCGACCCCGCACCCGACCCCTCGGCGTCGCCCGTCTCACCCGGCTCGCCCGCCCCGCCCTCTGGGTCGCCCGCCCCCCGCCACGGCGCCACGGCGACCACCGCCAGGGGCCCGTCGCCCGCCGCGCCCAGCGCGTCCCGCAGGGCGGCCCGCGCCGCGTCCCGGCCCGCGGGCCGCCCGGTCAGCAGCTCCCGCAGCAGCTCGCCCAGCTCCGCGCCCGCGCGGGCCTCGGCGGCCAGCAGCGCCCCGATCCGGGTGGCCGTCTCCATCGCCTGCGCGAGCCGCGGGTCCGCCAGCGGCACGGAGAGGTCCAGCCCGGACAGGTGCTCGTCGTCCAGCAGCCACACATAGCCGAGCACCACGCCGCGATGGCGTACGGGCAGACAGATGCGGCCCTTGAACACCCCGGCCGCGGGGTCCGGCGGGATCCGCAGCGGGGCCTGGGCCCGCGCGATGCCGAACGCCTCGAACCACGCCCGGACGGCCGCGGTCGACCGCCGCTGGAGGATCGACCGGGTCCGCACCGGGTCCATCGTCAGCTCGACGTCGTCGTCACTGTCGTGGGCGCCGAAGGCGATCAGCCCGAAGTCCCGGTCCTCCAGGGTCGCGGGCGCGCCGAGCGCGGCCGATATCTCGTCCACGAGCTGCTGATAGTCGCCGCGCATCGCCCCGCCGCGCTCCCTTCGGACCTGGGGCCCCTTCGTGCGGACCCGTTATGGCCCGAATTCGCCCCCCGGTTTCATGTGCTGCTCACTATTGTCATACATGTGTCTGAGATCCGGGCCACGGATGCGTGACAGCTGTCGATGGCCGAGGATCGCTGTGATCTCTAGGTTTCACGATGAGTTACTTATGCCGCCCCCCGCCGTGGGGCCGGCCGTCATCGTGGAGGTGCCCAGTGCTGGGTCCTGTGCTGCTCGCCGCGTCCCGCAGCGACGCCATCCGCCGTCTCGTCTCGGCCGCGCCGGGCACCAAGCAGGTGGTCGCCCGCTTCATCGCCGGCGAGACCCTCGACCAGGTCATCCCGATCGTGAAGGACGCCGCGGCCGAGGGGCTCGAGGTCACCCTCGACGTCGTCGGCGAGGACATCACCACGGTCGAGCAGTCGTACGCCGCCCGTGACGCCTATCTTGAGCTGATCGGGCGCCTCAAGGAGCTCGGCCTCGGCACGAAGGCCGAGATGTCGGTCAAGCTCTCGATGTTCGGCCAGTCCCTGGAGATCGAGGGGGGCGGGCCCGAAGGGTCCTCGGTCAAGGGTGGTGGGCGGCGGGCGGGACACGAGCTGGCGCTCGCCAACATCCGCCCGGTCGTCGAGGCCGCCGCGGCCATCGGCACCACGGTCACGCTCGACGCCGAGGACCACACCACCCTCGACTCGATGTTCGCGATCCACGAGGAGCTGCGGCGCGACTTCCCGCAGACCGGCTGCGTCATCCAGGCGTACCTCTTCCGCACCGAGGACGACGCCCGCCGCCTCGCCGCGGCCGGCAGCCGGGTGCGTATCGTGAAGGGTGCGTACAAGGAGCCCGCCTCCGTCGCGTACCAGGACAAGGCCGAGGTCGACAAGGCGTTCGTCCGTATCGTCAAGATCCTGATGGCGGGTGAGGGCTACCCGATGATCGGCTCGCACGACCCGCGGCTGATCGCCATCTCGCAGGAGCTGGCCCGGCAGGCGGGGCGCAAACTGGACGAGTACGAGTTCCAGATGCTGTACGGCATCCGCAGTGAGGAGCACGTCCGGCTGGCCGCCGAGGGCCACCGGATGCGCGTCTACACGGCGTACGGGACCGACTGGTACGGCTATTTCATGCGCCGCCTCGCCGAGAAGCCCGCCAACCTGCTGTTCTTCGCCCGCTCCATCCTCACCAAGGGCTGAGCCGCCCGATCCCCCTGACGAGCCCCGAAGGAGAAACGGAAAATCATGGACGCCGTTACCCAGGTCCCCGCCCCGGTCAATGAGCCGGTGCACAGCTACGCCGCCGGTTCCCCCGAGCGCGCCCGTCTCGAGGCCAAGCTCAAGGAGCTGGCGGGCAACCCCATCGACCTGCCGATGACGATCAACGGCGAGAAGCGGATGGGCGGCGGCGAGCCGTTCGACGTCGTACAGCCGCACAACCACTCGGCCCGCATCGGCACCTTCCGCAACGCCACCACCCAGGACGCGCAGGACGCCGTCGACGCCGCGCTCGCCGCCGCCCCGGCCTGGCGCGCGATGTCCTTCGACGACCGCGCCGCGATCATCCTGCGCGCCGCCGAGCTGCTGTCGGGCCCCTGGCGCGAGACGCTGGCCGCCTCCACCATGCTCGGCCAGTCGAAGACCGCCCAGCAGGCCGAGATCGACACCCCGTGCGAGCTCGTCGACTTCTGGCGCTTCAACGTGCACTTCGCGCGCCAGATACTCGCCGAGCAGCCGGTCGCCAACTCCACCGGCGTGTGGAACCGCAGCGACCACCGGCCGCTGGAGGGCTTCGTCTACGCGATCACGCCCTTCAACTTCACCGCCATCGCCGGCAACCTGCCGACCGCCCCGGCCCTGATGGGCAACGTGGTCGTCTGGAAGCCGTCCCCGACCCAGACCCACTCCGCCGTGCTGCTGATGCGGCTCCTGGAGGAGGCGGGCCTGCCCAAGGGCGTCATCAACCTGGTGACCGGTGACGGCCTCGCCGTCTCCGAGGTGGCCCTGAACCACCCCGAGCTGGCCGGCATCCACTTCACCGGTTCGACCAAGACCTTCCAGTACCTCTGGAAGACGGTCGGCAACAACATCGAGAAGTACCGTTCCTACCCGCGCCTGGTCGGCGAGACCGGCGGCAAGGACTTCGTCGTCGCCCACCCGAGCGCCGACCGCGCCATCCTGAAGACCGCGCTGACCCGTGGCTCCTTCGAGTTCCAGGGCCAGAAGTGCTCGGCCTCCTCCCGCGCCTACATCCCGCGTTCCATCTGGGAGGACGGCTTCAAGGAGGAGTTCGCGGCCGAGGTCGACGGCATCACCATGGGTGACGTCACCGACCTGTCGCACTTCATCGGCGCCGTCATCGACGACCGCTCCTTCGCGAAGAACAAGGCCGCGATCGACCGCGCCAAGGCCGACCCGAGCTGCACGGTCGTCGCCGGTGGCACGTACGACGACTCCGTCGGCTACTTCGTCCGCCCCACGGTCATCGAGTGCACCGACCCGGCGAACGAGGTCTTCACGACCGAGTACTTCGGCCCGATCCTCGCCGTGCACGTCTACGAGGACGGCGACTTCGACGCGATGCTGGCGCAGATGGAGTCCGTCTCGGCGTACGCCCTGACCGGCGCGGTCATCGCGCAGGACCGCGCCGCGGCCGCCGACGCGATGGAGAAGCTCCGCTTCGCCGCGGGCAACTTCTACATCAACGACAAGTCGACGGGTGCCGTCGTCGGCCAGCAGCCCTTCGGCGGCGGCCGTGCCTCGGGCACGAACGACAAGGCCGGTGCCGCGTCCAACCTGATGCGCTGGACGTCGACCCGCTCCATCAAGGAGACCCTGGTCCCGCCGACCGACTACCGCTACCCGCACATGGGCTGACCTGCCCTTCGCTGAACCCCGCCCCCGTCCGGCCCCCCAGCCGGGCGGGGGCGGCGTCGTCTCCCGGGCACTCCCGCCGTCTCAGATAGTAGGAAGACCGAGTATTCGGGGAGACACCGCCGCCGCCCTGTCCTAGCGTGGAGGAAGCCGAAACCTTCCGCTCGATCGAGCGACAGCGGCCCCGGCCGGTGTGCCCCGCGCAGGTGACCCCTGCGGCACCCCGCCCCGCGCCCTCCTCCCGGCTCCGTCCGACCCTTCTCGGGGATCAGCCAGACGACTCAGTAAGAGGAGACGTGACTTCCATGCCCGAAACCGCCGCCCGCAGGACCCGCCGCACCCCTCGTCCGGCCGAGAGCGCCGAGCACAAGACCGACCGGGTGAACGCCGCCGCGGCCCTCCAGCGCGCGCTGGACCGACGCGACAACGGCGGCGTGACCGGCCACTGACCGGCCCGGCCGACCTCGGCCGGCTCGTCGGGGCTCCGCTCCGCTACCCCTTCGCCGTTCCGCTCCGCGTCACGTCGCTGTGCTAGTTCTTCGCCGTTCCGCTCCGCGTCACGTCGCTGTGCTACCCCTTCGCCGTTCCGCTCCGCGTCACGTCGAAGTGATCGATGCGCTCGCCGCTCTCCGCCAGCGCCGTCACCCGCATCCGCGGCCGCGGGCCGGGCTGGACCTCGACCGCCAGGAACGAGTAGCCGGTGTAGCGCACGCGGGACCACTCCACCGTCTCCTTGTGCCGGTCCCCGCCCTTCACCCAGTGGTACGTGGGCACGCTCTCCTGGTCCTTGACGTGGCCCTCGTAGCTGTCGGACGCCGGGAAGTCGTACAGCGACTTCCCGGCGGCGCCCGCGGTGACGTACACGATGCCGTCGCGGGTGGAGTCGACGGACCCGCCGATCGGGAGCTTCCTGCCGACCTCGGTGCCCCGGATCGCGTCGGTCCGCTCGTAGACGTGGTTGTGGCCGTTGATGACGAGATCGACCTTGTGCTTCTCGAAGAGCGGCAGCCACGCGTCGCGCACGCCGCCGTCCGAGGCATGGCCGTTGGTGGTCGAGAAGGCGCAGTGGTGGAAGAAGATCACGATGAAGTCGAGGCCCGGCTGCTTGCGCAGCTCGCCCAGGCGCCGGTCGAGCCAGCGGGTCTGCTTGCCGCCTGTGTAGCCGGTGTTGGCGGTGATCTCGTACGAGACGTCGTTGGCGTCGAGCGCGACGACGCCGACGTTGCCGTAGACGAAGGAGTAGACGCCGGGCGAGTTCCTCGGGTCGACGCCGTTGCCCGGCAGCGTCCAGCGGGCGTTCTGGCCGCCGTAGCCGTCGGGGGAGTACCACGCCTCCATGTCGTGGTTGCCGGTGGTCACCATCCAGGGCACCGACTTGGCCACCGACTCGGTCTGGGCGAGGAACTGGTCCCACGCTCTGGCGTCGTAGTGGTCCGTGGGCTTGCCCTCGCCGTCGTCGTCGGCGTAGCAGATGTCGCCGGCGTGCAGGTGGAAGGACGGGTTCTGGCCCAGGATCAACTGGTCGTTGGCGAGCGCGTGGTAGCTGACGCCCTGGTCGCCGAAGGCGGTGAAGACGAACTTCTCCGCGCGCGCGGGAGCGGTGGTGAAGGTGCCTATGGTCGAGAAGTGCGCGGGGTCGGCCGGGTCGAAGCCGTCGTGACCGACGCCGTAGTAATACGTCTGTCCCGGGCGGAGGTTGTCCAGGGCCGCGTGCAGATAGACCTGGTCGACGGCCGGGAGTTTCTTGGACAGCGCCGGGGTGTGCAGGTCCCGCACCTCCGCGTCGATGCGGTGGCTGAGGTCCCAGGGCTTCAGCCCGACCCGCAGGAACGGCCGCTTGACGGCGAACGGCACCTGCCAGGAGACCCGCATCTGCGTCTTGGGGTCGGCACCGAAGGCGAGGTGGCGGCCGAAGGGCGCCACGTGCTTGCCGTCCACCTTGGTGGTCGCGGCCGAGGTGAGCAGGGTGGGGGAGAGCGCCGGTGCCGCGGCGTACGCGCTCGTACCGCTGCCCAGCAGGCCCGCGCCCGCGACGGTGCCCGCCGTCAGGGCTCCGGCGCGGAGCATGCCGCGCCGCGTCAGCTTGGTCCGCAGGTACTCGTGCTGCTCGGCCATCGTCATGCGGCTCGCGAGGTGGTCGGGGATGCCTACCCGTGGTGTGTCCATGACGCAGAACGTGCCAGGGATCGGCGACCTGAATGAGGACTTTGCATGAACGCGACCTATACGAATCGCAATGTGTCCGTATCGTGGACGCGGTGTGTCATCCAGCGGGACGGCGGAGTACGGTCCGGTTATGTCTCGCAGCCTTCGCCTCGCAGTCATCCCCGGTGACGGAATCGGCCGGGAAGTCGTCTCCCAGGGCCTCAAGGTCCTTGGTGCCGTGCTCCCTTCGGACGTCAAGCTGGAGACCGAGGAATACGACCTCGGTGCCCGCCGCTGGCACGCCACCGGCGAGACCCTGCCGGACGCCGAGCTGGAGTCCCTCAAGCGGCACGACGCGATCCTGCTCGGCGCGATCGGTGACCCGTCCGTCCCCTCCGGGGTGCTGGAGCGCGGGCTGCTGCTCAAGCTGCGGTTCGCCTTCGACCACTACGTGAACCTGCGCCCGTCGAAGCTCTTCCCCCGCACCGCCACCCCGCTCGCCGGCCGCCCCGAGATCGACTTCGTCGTCGTGCGCGAGGGCACCGAGGGCCCGTACACCGGCAACGGCGGCAGCCTGCGCACCGGCACCCCCGCCGAGGTGGCCACCGAGGTCAGCGTCAACACCGCGTACGGCGTGGAGCGCGTGGTGCGCGACGCCTACGAGCGCGCCCGCACGCGGCCCCGCAAGAAGCTCACCCTCGTGCACAAGAACAACGTCCTCGTGCACGCCGGCCACCTGTGGAAGAGCGTCTTCGACCGGGTCGGCCAGGAGTACCCCGAGGTCACCACCGACTATCTGCACGTCGACGCCGCGACGATCTTCTTCGTCACCCAGCCCGAGCGCTTCGACGTGATCGTCACCGACAACCTCTTCGGTGACATCCTCACCGACCTCGCGGCCGCCGTCACCGGCGGCATCGGCCTCGCCGCCTCAGGCAACATCAACCCCGGCGGCGCCTTCCCGTCGATGTTCGAGCCGGTCCACGGCTCCGCGCCGGACATCGCGGGCACCGGCAAGGCCGACCCGACGGCCACCGTCCTCTCCGTGGCCCTGCTGCTGCGCCACCTCGGCCACGAGAGCGAGGCCGCGCGCATCGAGACCGCGGTGAGCGAGGACCTCGCGGAGCGCGGCAGCGCGTTCCGCACCACGGACCAGATCGGCGACGCGCTGGCGCTGCGAGTAGCCGCCGGCTAGTCCCACCTGCTGTGCTACCGCGCGGTTGGATGCGACCATCGACCCGGGCCGCGCAACACATTTTCCGTCCACGGCCCCACGAGCGATAATCGAACGTGGGGCCGCGGTACGAGGGGAATCTCGGACGTCCTGTACCGAACGGGGCGGAGTGAGTTCGCGGTCCGTCACACACAAAGGTGAAGGACACGGATTCATGACGACGCCCACGATCGAGCTCAAGCCCTCCTCGCACCCGCTGTCGGACGCCGAGCGGGAACGGATCCTGGCCAGCCCCGGTTTCGGCCGCCACTTCACCGACCACATGGTGACCATCAAGTGGACCGAGGGGCTCGGCTGGCACGACGCGCAGCTCGTCCCCTACGCGCCGCTGTCGATCGACCCCGCGAACATGACGCTGCACTACGCGCAGACGATCTTCGAGGGCGCCAAGGCGTACCGCCAGCCCGACGGTTCGGTCGCGATCTTCCGCCCGGAGGAGAACGCCAAGCGCCTCCAGGCGTCCGCGCGCCGCCTGGCCATGCCCGAGCTGCCCGTCGAGACCTTCATCGAGGCGTGCGACGCGCTCGTCACCCAGGACAAGGCGTGGGTGCCGAGCTCCGGCGAGGCCTCCCTCTACCTCCGCCCCTTCATGTTCGCCACGGAGATCGGGCTGGGCGTCCGCCCGGCCAACGAGTACCTCTTCGTCGTGATCGCCTCGCCCGCCGGCGCCTACTTCCCGGGCGGCGTCAAGCCCGTCTCGGTGTGGCTCTCCGAGGAGTACGTGCGCGCCGCTCCCGGCGGCACGGGCGCCGCGAAGGCCGGCGGCAACTACGCCGCTTCCCTCGTCGCCCAGGCCCAGGCCGCCGAGAAGGGCTGCGACCAGGTGGTCTGGCTGGACGCCATCGAGCGCTGCTGGATCGAGGAGATGGGCGGCATGAACCTGTACTTCGTGTACGGGGCTGCGTCTGATCAAAAGCCGAAGATCGTCACCCCTGAGCTCACCGGCTCCCTCCTGCCGGGCATCACCCGCGCCTCGCTGATGACGATCGCCGCCGACCTCGGCTACGAGGTCACCGAGGGCCGCATCTCCGTCGACGACTGGAAGAACGGCAACGCCGACGGCACCCTCACCGAGGTCTTCGCCTGCGGCACCGCCGCCGTGATCACCCCGGTCGGCTCGGTCAGGTCCACGCGCGCCGACTGGACGGTGGCCGACGGCAAGCCCGGCGAGGTCACCATGAAGCTCCGCAAGGCGCTCCTCGACATCCAGACCGGCGCCGCCCCGGACACCCACGGCTGGATGCACCCGCTCGGCGGCTGAGACCGCTCCGGCAGTGCGTACTTGCGTGCGTGGTGATCACAACGCACGCAAGTACGCATGATCGTTGTCGCTGGGACCCTTGTCCGAAACCCCGCTGTTCCGCCACCGTGATCGACCATGGGACAGCACTGGAAGAAGATCTGGGTCGGCTCGGCCGGCAACATGGTCGAGTGGTTCGACTGGTTCGTCTACGCGAGCTTCGCGACCTACTTCGCGGGAGCCTTCTTCCCCGCGGGCAACGACACCGCCAAGCTCATGAACACCGCCGGCATCTTCGCGGTCGGCTTCTTCATGCGGCCGGTCGGCGGCTGGCTGCTCGGCCGGATCGGTGACCGCAAGGGCCGCAAGGCGGCGCTCACCCTGACCGTCTCGCTGATGTCGGCGTCCGCTGTGCTGATCGCCGTCGCCCCCACCTACGCGGTCGCGGGCTACGGCGGAGTCGCCGTCCTGCTGATAGCGCGGCTGCTCCAGGGCCTCTCCGTCGGCGGCGAGTACGCGGCCAGCGCCACCTACCTCACCGAGGCGTCCGCGCCCGGCCGCCGCGGCTTCGCCTCCAGCTTCCAGTACGTCTCGATGACCGCGGGCCAGATCCTCGGCCTCGCCCTCCAGATCCTCCTCCAGCACACCCTCTCCAACGGCGAACTGCACAGCTGGGGCTGGCGGATCCCCTTCGTCGTCGGCGCGCTCGGCGCCGCCGTCATCTTCTATCTGCGGCGCAACATGCTGGAGACGGAGGCGTACGAGGAGATCGGCGAGGCGGACGCGGCGGAGCGGGAGGAACGCGGCACCATCCGCGCGCTGCTGCGGCACAAGCGGGAGGCGCTGCTGGTCGTCGCGCTCACCATGGGCGGCACGGTGGCGTACTACACGTACACCACCTACCTCACCAAGTACCTCTCCAACAGCGCGGGCCTGTCCAAGCAGACCGCGACCCTGGTCAGCTTCTGCGCGCTGATCATCTTCGCCTGTCTCCAGCCGCTGGCCGGGGCGCTCTCGGACCGCATCGGCCGCCGCCCGCTGCTGATCACCTTCGCGGTGGGCTCCACGTTCCTGACCGTGCCGATCATGACCATGCTCAAGCACGCGGGGTCCTTCTGGCCCGCGCTCGGCCTGTCGCTGCTCGCCCTGGTCGTCGTCACCGGCTACACGTCGATCAACGCGTGCGTGAAGGCCGAACTCTTCCCGACCGCCATCCGCTCCCTGGGCGTCGCCCTGCCCTACGCCGTCGCCAACGCCCTCTTCGGCGGCACGGCGGAGTACGTGGCCCTGTGGTTCAAGAACGCGGGCGTGGAATCGGGCTTCTACTGGTACGTGGCGGGCTGCGCGGCGGTCTCCCTGGTCGTCTATCTGACGATGCGGGAGACGAGGGACATCGACCTCAAGGGGAAGCGGCGCCAGGAAGCGCCCCGCTCGCCCGAAGTGACCGCATCGTGAGACCGGACCGCACCAGGACCGGCCCCGTGCCAAGATGGCCCCGTGCTCAACCTCGCCATGATTATGGGCAGTGAGCGCGCCGGTCCGCAGTGACCCCGCCGTACCACCACGTACGGCGCGGCCACCGTCGTCCCAGACCCGCGCGCAGACCTCTCGCACCCGCGAGAGGTCTTTTCGTTTCCCGGCACCACCTCCGCCGGAGGCGAGGGCGCGCGACCATGAGGGGACGGTGGAACCGGTCAGTCCGGTAGACCGAGATCCGACAGGAGCCAGAGCAGCATGACGGACGCAACCGACGACAGCTTCCACGTCTTCGACACCACCTTGCGTGACGGCGCGCAGCGCGAAGGCATCAACCTCACCGTCGCGGACAAGCTGACCATCGCCCGGCACCTGGACGACTTCGGCGTCGGCTTCATCGAGGGCGGCTGGCCGGGCGCGAACCCCCGGGACACTGAGTTCTTCCAGCGCGCCCAGGAGGAGATCGACTTCAAGCACGCGCAGCTCGTCGCCTTCGGCGCCACCCGCAAGGCGGGCGTCCGCGCGGAGGACGACCCGCAGGTCGCGGCGCTCCTCGCCGCGGGCGCCCCCGTCATCACGCTGGTCGCGAAGTCCCACGACCGCCACGTCGAACTCGCGCTGCGCACCACGCTGGAGGAGAACCTCGCGATGGTGCGCGACACCGTCTCCTACCTCCGGGCGCAGGGCCGGCGCGTCTTCGTCGACTGCGAGCACTTCTTCGACGGCTACCGCGCCAACCCCCGCTACGCGGCACAGGTCGTGCGCACCGCGCACGAGGCGGGCGCCGACGTGGCTGTCCTCTGCGACACCAACGGCGGGATGCTGCCCGCGCAGGTCGAGGCCGTCGTGCGCACCGTGGCCGCCGACACCGGGGCGCGGCTCGGCATCCACGCGCAGGACGACACGGGCTGCGCGGTCGCCAACACCCTCGCCGCCGTGGACGCGGGCGCGACGCACGTGCAGTGCACGGCCAACGGCTACGGCGAGCGCGTCGGCAACTCCAACCTCTTCCCCGTCGTCGCCGCCCTGGAGCTCAAGTACGGCCGCAGGGTGCTGCCGGAGGGCTCGCTCGCCGAGATGACCCGGATCTCGCACGCCATCGCCGAGGTCGTCAACCTCACCCCCTCCACGCACCAGCCCTACGTCGGCGTCTCCGCCTTCGCGCACAAGGCCGGGCTGCACGCTTCCGCGATCAAGGTCGACCCGGACCTCTACCAGCACATCGACCCGGAGCGTGTCGGCAACACCATGCGGATGCTGGTCTCCGACATGGCGGGCCGGGCCTCCATCGAGCTCAAGGGCAAGGAACTGGGCATCGACCTGGGCGACGACCGCGAGCTGATCGGCCGCGTCGTCGAGCGCGTCAAGGAGCGCGAGCTGGCGGGGTACACCTACGAAGCGGCCGACGCCTCCTTCGAGTTGCTGCTGCGCCAGGAGACGGAGGGCCGGGCGCGGCGCTACTACCGGGTGGAGTCCTGGCGCGCCATCGTGGAGGACCGCCCCGACGGCACGCACGCCAACGAGGCGACCGTGAAGCTGTGGGCCAAGGGCGAGCGCATCGTCGCCACCGCCGAGGGAAACGGCCCGGTCAACGCCCTGGACCGGGCCCTGCGCGTGGCCCTGGAACGCATCTATCCCCAGCTCGCCGCCCTGAAGCTCACCGACTACAAGGTCCGCATCCTGGAAGGCAGCCTGGGCACGGGCTCCATCACGAGGGTCCTGGTCTCGACGAGCGACGAGAGCGGCGAGTGGTCGACGGTGGGCGTGGCGGAGAACGTCATCGCGGCATCGTGGCAGGCACTCGACGACGCCTACGCGTACGGCTTGCGGAGGGCGGGGGTGGAACCGCAGGAGTAGGGGTGTTCAGATAGCCCGTCCGGCGTTTGAGGACAACGCGGCGAAGCCGTGTTGCTGGGGGCCTGGGGGCTCGCCCCCAGTTTCGGGAAGGGGCGGGGCTGGGGAAAGGCCCGCCGCAGGCGCCAACAACCCGCACCCCGAGGGGCCGGGGGCGGAGCCCCCACGCGGCGGAGCCGCAGATCAGATGCAGCCGGGAAGGGGCGGGTAGGGAAAACCCCCGCCCCCCTCAGCCGTACACCGCCCCCACCCCGTCCTCCAACAGCCCGTACGCCACATCCGCATCCGCGCGAGCAAGAGGCAACGCCTCGGCAGCGCTCGAACCACCGTTCACCCGCCCCCAGTTCACCCGCGCCAACCGCTGCTGCACCGCCACGATCTGCGCGGCCGCCAGCCGGGCCACGAGCTCGCCACCGCCGGACTCGGCGAGCACCGAGGCCAGCTCCTCCTCGTCCCGCTCCGCGTACCGCACCAGCCGTGCCACCAGGCTCGGCGTCGTGAAGACCATGTCGTGGAAGGCCAGCACGGCGGGGTGGTCGCAGAGGCCCGTGACCGGGTCGTGGGCGTCGAGGCGCTCGTGGAAGTGCGTGCGCAGCGCGGCCAGCGGCGACCGCCCGGCCGGCCGCTCGCGCACCACGCGGGCCGCTTCGCCCTGGTGATCGGCGATGCGGTGCAGGACGAGGTCTTCCTTGGCCGGGAAATAGCGGAAGAGCGTCGGCTTGGAGACCTCCACCGCGGCGGCCACGTCCGCGACCGACACCTGGTCGAAGCCGCGCGCGAGGAAGAGCTCGATCGCCGTCTCGGACAGCGCCTGCCGTGTGCGCTGCTTCTTGCGTTCCCGCAGTCCGGTCTCGTCAGTCACGGGTTCACTCTATCAGGTCGCGTTACCCGGAATCGTTTGTTACTCGGTTGCGTTTTCTTCTCGCGAGGGCTTTGATGGAGGGACCGAGCGACGGAGGGACACCGCATGACCACCACCGCAGTGCTGATCGTGGGCGCCGGGCCGACGGGCCTGACACTGGCCTGCACACTCGCCCGCGCCGGGGTCCCGGTGCGGATCGTGGACAAGTCACCGGAATTCCATGATGGTTCGCGCGGCAAGGGGCTCAACCAGCGCAGCCGCGAAGTGCTCGCGGACCTCGGAATGGGAGAGGATTTCACGGCCGCGGGCAACCCCCGTCTGACCCTCCGCAAATACCGGGGCGGCGCCGTGATCGCCGACCACACGCCCCAGGAGGACGCGGTCCCCACGCCCGATGTGCCGTACGCGACGGGGCTGTGGATACCCCAGTGGCGGACCGAGGAGATCCTCAGGGCGAAGCTCGCGTCGTACGGGATCCGGGTCGAACTGGGCACCGAGGTGGCCGAGTTCACGCAGGACGAGTCCGGGGTCACGGCCGCGCTGGCCGACGGGCGGCGCGTCCGGGCCGCGTATCTCGTGGGCTGCGACGGCGCACGCGGCATGGTCCGCAAGGCGCTCGGGCTGGCCTTCGACGGGGAGACCGCGCCGGAGCTGGCCCTGGTCGGGGACGTCGAGGTCGAGGGCGGCCTGGATCGCGGGTACTGGCACCAGTGGATCGACGAGGACGGCGCCGTCCTGCTCTGCCCCCTGCCCGGCACCGAGCGCTGGCAGCTCCAGAGCTCGCCGGAGCGCGACGCCGAGGGGCGGTACGAGGAGCCGTCCCTGGAGGTCTTCCAGCGTCAGCTCGACCGCCACGCGCGGATACCCGGGCTGCGGCTGAGCAATCCGGGCTGGCTCTCCACCTATCGCGTCAACGTCCGCATGGCGGAGCGCTTCCGGGTCGGCCGGGTCTTCCTCGCGGGCGACGCGGCCCACGTCCACTCGATAGCCGGCGGTCTCGGCATGAACACCGGCATCCAGGACGGCTACAACCTCGGCTGGAAGCTCGCGCTCGTCGCGGGCGGCCTGGCAGGGGAGGGGCTGCTGGAGACCTATGAGGAGGAGCGGCTGCCGGTGGCCGCCTGGACCTTGAAGACCACCAACGAGCGGCTGCGGGCCGTCATGGAGGGGATGCGGAAGGCGGGGGTCGGTACGGAGGCGGGGTTCAGCCGGGACCTGACCACGCTGGGCGTCGGCTACGGCTGGAGCTCGCTGGCGTGGGGCGGGCGGGCGGCGGGGGAGCGGGCGCCGGACGCGCCGTGCCGCGACGCCGCGACCGGTGAGCCGGTCAGGCTCTTCGAGGTCTTCGCGGGCCCCCGGTTCACCCTGCTGGGCTTCGGTCCGCGCAGCGCCCAGGCGCTCGCGCGGGTGTCGGAGGCCTGCGGGGACCTGGTCCGCACATGCCTGATCGACGGGGGCGGGGAGGGGCTGGTGGATCCCGACGGGCACGCGTGGCGGGCGTACGGCATGGCGGGACGGGAGGAGCCGGCCGCGGACGGGCCGGCGGCGGACGGAGAGGGGGGAGCGGGCGGTCTGGTGCTGGTGCGGCCCGACAACCACATCGCGTGGACGGCGGCGGTGGACCGAGGCGCCGAGGTCGTCGACCGTCTGGAGCGCCTCGGCCGCTGACACCGCATGGGGTCAGGCCAGGGGAGCGGACTTGACGGCGGAGATGTCGAAGGTCAGCTTCACCTTGTCGCTGACCATCACGCCACCGGTCTCCAGGGCGGCGTTCCAGGTCAGGCCCCAGTCGGAGCGCAGGATCTCGGCGCTGCCCTCGAAGCCGACCCGCTCGTTGCCGTAGACGTCGGTGGCCGAGCCGTTGAACTCCAGGTCGATGGAGAGCGGGCGGGTGACGTCCTTGATGGTGAGGTCGCCGGTGATGCGGTAGCGGTCGCCGCCGAGCTGCTGGGCGGTGGTGGAGCGGAAGGTCATCAGCGGGAAGCGCTCGGCCTCGAAGAAGTCGGCGCCGCACAGGTGGGCGTCGCGGTCCTTCATGCCGGTGTCCACGCTCTCGATCCGCACGTCGAGGGAGGCGGTGGAGCGGGAGGGGTCGGAGCCGTCGAGGCGCAGGGTGCCCTCGTGCTCGGTGAACGAGCCCTTGACGTTGGTGACCATGGCGTGGCGGACGGTGAAGCCGATGCTGCTGTGGGACGGGTCGACGGTGTATTCGCCGGTCAGGGCGGCCAGCGCGGGGTCCACGGCGAGGGCGGCGGACGAGGCGGCGGGGGCGTCGAGGACGGCGGTGGCTGCGGAGTTGCCGCGCTTGCGGGCGAAGAGGGCCATGACTGCTCCTGGGGGAGAGAGGTGGTTGTTGAAGGTTCAACGAGAATGACGTTAGCGCGATCTGGTACAAGTTTCAACATCTGGCGGGGGTGATTTCCCGGAGTGATTTCCCGGCGCGTTCCGGTCCGGGTGCGGTCGTGTCTCTTGTGAGCCCCGCCGAGGCGTGCCACGGTGTGCCCTCTCCGCCCGCCCCGCGCCTCTCTCCCGCCCCTGCCCCGCTTCGCCCGCCCGGCCCGCCCCGGCGGCCCTCGCCCCGCGCGGCGTCCCGCGTCACACCGTCTGTGCCACACCGTCCGCGCCACCGGCTCTCGTGCCACCACCTGTCGCTGCCTCCTCCTCCGTCGCTGTCCCCGTTCTCGTCCCCGCCCCTGCCCCGTCCCCGTCCCCCGTCTCCACCTCGTCACCGCCGTCCGCCGGAAGGATCCCGTCGTGCCGACCGCCCCCGCATGGACCCGTCGCGGCTTCCTCGCCGCATCCGCCGCCGGTGCGCTCGGCTTCGCCTCCGCCGGGCCCGGCGACGACTTCCCGGCGCTGCGGCGGCGGTGGCGCGACATCATGCTCGGCACCGGGTTCGACGCCGCCGCCGAGCCCTACGCCACCGCCCTGCGCGGCACCGGGGAGCTCGCCCGCGCCCACCGCGCGAGCATGAGACCCGCGCCCGGCTCGCTCTGGCCCGACGCCCCCTTCGACCCGCCGAGCGGCATCACCCAGAGCTTCGCCCGGCTGCACGTCATGGCCCAGGCGTACGCCCAGCCGGGTACGGGGCTCACGGGGGAGGCCGGCCTCGCCGCCGATGTGCTCGCCGGCCTCGACCACGTGCGTGAGCGCGTCTACAACACGGGCACCGCGCGGTACGGCAACTGGTGGGAGTGGCAGATCGGCAGCCCGCGGCTGCTCCTCGACACCCTGACGCTCCTGCACGACGAGGCGGGTCCGGAGCGGCGGGCCGGATGCCTGGACGCGGTCGGCCACTTCGTCCCCGACTCCGAGCTCGGTCACTACTCCGGCACCAGCACCGGGGCCAACCGCGTCGACCTCTGCCGTGTCGTCGCCCTGCGCGGCATCCTGGGCACGGACCCCGGCAGGACCGCCCTCGCCCGCGACGCCCTCTCGCCCGTCTTCCCCTACGTGACCCGGGGGGACGGTCTCTACGCCGACGGCTCCTTCGTCCAGCACACCTGGGTCGCCTACTCCGGCACCTACGGCCAGGTCCTGCTCGACGGGCTCGGGCGGCTCTTCGCCCTGCTGCGCGGATCGCCATGGGAGGTCACGGACCCGGCCGCGCGGCACATCCACGACAGCGTCGAGAACGCCTACGCGCCCCTGATCCACAACGGTCTGATGATGGACAGCGTCTCCGGTCGCGCCATAAGCCGGGGCGTGCAGCGCGCCGACCCCCGTGGGCTGCCGCAGAGCGACCGGCAGCGCGGCCACGCGGTCATCGCCGCCGTCGCCCTGCTGGCCGGCGGCGCGCCCCCGGCCGACCGCGACCGGTGGTACGCGCTGATCAAGGGGTGGGCGGACCGCGGCACCGGCCTGCGGACCGACCCGCAGTTCGGCGTCGCCGACCTCGCCCGCGTCGCGGCCGCCCTCGACGCCCCGGGCCCGGCCACGCCCGAGCCCGTCGGCCACCGGCTGTTCGCCGCCATGGACCGGGCCGTGCACCGCCGTCCCGGCTGGACCGTCAACATCGCCATGGCCTCCGACCGCATCACCCACTACGAGAACGGCAACGGCGAGAACCCCCGCGGCTGGCACACCGGCGCCGGAATGCTCTCCTGGTGGGCGGCGCCAGACGGCGACGGGCAGTACACGGACGCCTTCTGGCCCACCGTCGACCCGTACCGGCTGCCCGGGACAACCGTCTCCGCCAAGCGGCTCGCCGACAACGAAGGCGGCGGCTGGGGCGCGCCCAAGCCCGCCGTGCGATGGGTGGGCGGCGTCACCGACGGGGAGTTCGCGGCCGTCGGACAGCACCTCAAGGGGCTCGCCTCCACCTTGGAGGCCCGTAAGTCCTGGTTCTGCGCGGCAGATGCGGTCATCTGCCTCGGCGCGGGCATCACCGCCCGAGACGGCACCCCCGTGGAAACGGTCGTCGACAACCGCGCCCTGGGGGAGCATGGGGTGCCGGTCCTGACCGTCGACGGCGCACCGCAGGCCGCCACCGTCGGCTGGGCGCGGTCCTACGCCCGCGCCCGCTGGGCCCACCTCGCGGGCCACGGCGGCTACGTCTTCCCGGGCGGCGCGCCCCTGGACGCCTTGTGCGAAGCCCGCTCGGGGGCCTGGCGCGACATCAACTCCGGTGGCAGCACCGACCGTCTGACCCGCCGCTATCTCACCCTGCTCCGCCCCCACGGCACGGACCCGGCCGGCGCCTCCTACGCGTATCTCCTGCTGCCCGGCGCCGGACCGCGGGCCGTGGCGGCGCGGGCCGCGGACCCGCACTGGCTCACGGTGCTCGCCAACTCCCCGGCCTGCCAGGCGATTCGCATCCCCTCACTCGGCCTCACCGCCGCCAACTTCTGGGCGGCGGGCGGCACCGGCGCGGCCGAGGCCCTCGCCGTCACGGCCCCGGCGGCCGTGCTCGTCAGGGAGGCACCGGCCACGCGCGGGCGGACCGCGACGCTCCACCTCGCCGAGCCGCCGCGCACGGGCGCCCCCGTCGACCTCACCTGGCACCGCCCGGTGCGCCGGGTGACCGCCCACGACCCCTCGGTGCGGGTGCTGGCCACGGGCGACGCGCTGCGGATCAGGGTGACCCCGGGCACGGTCTGCGGCCCCCACCGCTGTACGGTCGCGCTGGCGTGATCACGGGTGCGGCGTTCCCGCGCGGGAACGCCGTCAAGTCGGTCATTCTACGGCTCCTGGCGCGGTCTTTTGTGAGGTATTCACAATGGGTACCCCCGATCGGGGGTGGGGCGGACCCAAGTCGCTGTGCGCTTCTGTGACGGCTGCCCACCAAATCGCGCAGGACGTTGTATGGAATCGACATGAGTTTCCGGCCGCCCCGCCGCGTACCGTCTATGCATGAGCAATCTCGAAGGTGCGCCCGTAGAGGCGAGTGACGTCCGTGGGCGCGTCGCCGAGCTGCACGCCATCCGCGAGCAGGTTCGGCGTGGTCCGAGCGAGCGGGCGACCCAGGCCCAGAAGGCCAAGGGGAAGCTGACGGCCCGGGAGCGGATCGACCTGCTCCTGGACGAGGGGTCGTTCTCCGAGGTGGAGCCGCTGCGGCGGCACCGGGCTTCGGGGTTCGGACTGGAGAGCAAGAAGCCTTACACCGACGGTGTGATCACCGGCTGGGGCACCGTCCACGGCCGTACGGTCTTCGTCTACGCCCACGACTTCCGGATCTTCGGCGGTGCGCTCGGCGAGGCGCACGCCACCAAGATCCACAAGATTATGGACAAGGCCATCGCGGCCGGGGCGCCCCTGGTGTCCCTGAACGACGGCGCCGGCGCCCGCATCCAGGAGGGCGTCTCGGCGCTCGCCGGCTATGGCGGGATCTTCCAGCGCAACACCCGGGCCTCCGGCGTCATCCCGCAGATCAGCGTGATGCTCGGCCCTTGCGCCGGTGGCGCGGCCTACAGCCCGGCGCTCACGGACTTCGTCTTCATGGTCCGCGAGACCTCGCAGATGTTCATCACCGGCCCCGACGTCGTGCGCGCCGTCACCGGCGAGGAGATCAGCCAGAACGGCCTGGGCGGCGCGGACGTGCACGCCGAGACCTCCGGCGTGGCCCACTTCGCCTACGACGACGAGGAGACGTGCCTCGAGGAGGTGCGCTACCTCCTGTCGCTGCTGCCGCAGAACAACCGCGAGAACCCGCCCCGCGTGGCGAGCGAGGACCCGGCCGACCGCGTCGGCGAGGCCCTCCTCGACCTGGTCCCGGCCGACGGCAACCGCCCGTACGACATGCGCAAGGTCATCGAGGAGCTCGTCGACGACGGCGAGTACCTCGAGGTCCACGAGCGCTGGGCCACCAACATCATCTGCGCGCTGTCCCGGCTCGACGGCCAGGTCGTCGGCATCGTGGCCAACCAGCCGCAGTCCCTCGCCGGCGTGCTGGACATCGAGGCGAGCGAGAAGGCCGCCCGTTTCATCCAGATGTGCGATGCCTTCAACATCCCGATCATCACTCTTCTGGACGTACCGGGCTTTCTTCCCGGCGTCGACCAGGAGCACGGTGGAATCATCCGGCACGGTGCCAAGCTGCTGTACGCGTACTGCAACGCCACGGTGCCGCGGATCTCGGTGATCCTGCGCAAGGCGTACGGCGGCGCGTACATCGTCATGGACTCCCAGTCCATCGGCGCCGACCTCACCTACGCCTGGCCGACGAACGAGATCGCCGTCATGGGCGCCGAGGGCGCGGCCAACGTGATCTTCCGCAAGCAGATCGCCGAGGCGGACGACCCCGAGGCGATGCGTGCGCGGATGGTCAAGGAGTACAAGGCCGAGCTCATGCACCCGTACTACGCCGCCGAGCGCGGGCTGGTGGACGACGTGATCGACCCGGTCGAGACCCGGTCGGTCCTCATCAGGTCCCTCGCGATGCTCGCCACGAAGCACGCGGACCTGCCCTCCCGCAAGCACGGCAACCCGCCCCAGTAAGGGAGTCACAGCATGGAGAACACGCTCGTACGCGTCGAGAAGGGCACGGCCGACGCGGAGGAAGTGGCCGCCGTCACCGCCGTCCTGCTCGCCCGTGCGGCTGCGTTCGGCACCGACGCGGCTCCCGCGCGGCCCCGCCGCACTGCCGCCGGGTGGCGCCGCCTGGAGCGCACGCCCGGCTTCAGGGCGCCGCACAGCTGGCAGGGCTGACCCTCACCGCCCAAGCGCCGGACAGGCTGATCCTTCAGCCCGTCCGGCGTTTCGCGTTCCTGCCGGCGTCCGGCGTTCCCGAGGCCCCCGGATACGCAGAAGGTCCCCGCACTCCGTGAGTGTGGGGACCTTTTCGCGTCGGCGCAGCCGATCCGCTCACCGCAGGCGCGCCATCAGGGCGTGCTCGACCAGGGTGATGAGGGCGCTCTTGGCCTCGTTGCGGTGCCGGGCGTCCGTCGTGATGATCGGCGCGTCCGGGCCGATCTGGAGGGCCTCGCGGACCTCCTCCGGGGTGTACGGCTGGTGGCCGTCGAAGCCGTTGAGGGCGATGACGAAGGGCAGGCCGCTGTTCTCGAAGTAGTCGACCGCGGGGAAGCAGTCGGCGAGCCGGCGGGTGTCGACGAGGACGACCGCGCCGATGGCACCGCGCACCAGGTCGTCCCACATGAACCAGAAGCGGTCCTGGCCCGGGGTACCGAAGAGGTACAGGATCAGGTCCTGGTCCAGGGTGATACGGCCGAAGTCCATGGCCACGGTCGTCGTGGTCTTGTCCGGCGCGTGCGTGAGGTCGTCGATACCCGCCGAGGCGGAAGTCATCACGGCTTCGGTGCGCAGCGGGTTGATCTCCGAGACCGCGCCGACGAACGTGGTCTTGCCCACGCCGAATCCACCCGCCACCACGATCTTCGCGGAGGTGGTGGAGCGGACCGCCTCGCCGCTAGAGGTTCCGAAGTCCACTGAGCACCCTTTCGAGCAGTGTCACGTCAGGCTGGCCGCCGGCGGACTCGTCGCCGCCGGGCTGATGGATGGCGACGAGCCCGGCCTCCGCCAAGTCGGCGACGAGGATTCGGGCGACGCCGAGGGGGATGGAGAGAAGTGCCGAGATCTCGGCGACCGACTTGATCTCACGGCACAGGTGGCAGATGCGCTGGTGTTCCGGCAACTGCCCTTGGAGCTGGGACGGCTGGGCCGTGGTGTGCACCAGCGCCTCGATGGCGAGCTGGTACCGCGGCCGGGTCCGGCCACCGGTCATCGCGTAGGGGCGGACCAGCGGATTGTGCTTCTTGCCCCCCGAGGAGGAGGCCTGAGCCGCACGCCGGTGCTGCTGTTGCTGCGGTACCTGCTGCGGCGGGCGCGGCGGCTCCGCGTGCGCTTGATGGCTCGGCGCGGAGGGGAAGTTGAAGCGGTTCAACGGGGGCTGACCCTGCTGTTCATTGCCATACGGGTAACCGCCTGGGGGCGTTGCCACGTCAATCCTCCTCCAACTCGCCTGTCTGCTGCTGGTCGCGCCACCGCACCTTATGGCGCGGTGGCGCGAAACGCACTGCCTCTTTGCTAGTTGAGAAGGCTCCCCTGCAGTTCGGCACGGAGATCGGGCGTCAGCACACTGCCCGCCCGGTCGACGAGGAGGGCCATCTCGTAGCCCACGAGGCCGATGTCGCACTCGGGGTGCGCCAGTACGGCCAGGGAGGATCCGTCGGAGACGGACATGATGAAGAGGAAGCCTCGTTCCATCTCCACGACGGTCTGGTTGACCGCGCCGCCCTCGAAGATGCGGGAGGCTCCGGCCGTGAGCGAGGTCAGGCCGGAGGCGACCGCCGCCAGCTGGTCCGCGCGGTCCCGCGGGAAACCTTCGGACATCGCCAGAAGGAGTCCGTCGGCGGAGACCACCACCGTGTGGGACACCCCTGGGGTGTTCTCCACGAAACTGGTGATCAACCAGTTCAGGTTTTGCGCCGCCTGGCTCATCGGGCTCACACTAACGCTCCTGATCGTAGGTACCGCCGGGGCCGAAGCCCTGGTCGTGTTGCTCATGCTGCTCCTGCGCGCCGGCGGTGTCGCCGCCCGCGCTGCGTCCCTGCTGGATGCCGCGGCGCAGATTGCTCAGCCTGCCGCGTACGTCCTCCGGGGCACGGGATATCTGGGCGCCGCTCTGCGGGGTCTGCTCCGCCTTGCCCTCGACCAGATTGGCCTTGGGCACGCGGCGGGGGAGACCAGAAGGAGTGATTCCGCCGGCCTTCGGCTCACGGAGCTGCTCGGCGCGGTGCCAGCGCTCGTCGTTCGTCGATCGCCAGTCGGGCTCTTCGCCCTCCTGCGGCTGCTGTCGGACGTCCTGCTGAGGCTGCTCCGCATCGCCGGCCCCCGCGGCGTCCTCGACTGAACCGGGCTGCTGCCACTGCTTCGCGCGACGCGGCAGACCGGACCCGGTCAGCGAGTGGGAGCCGCTCGAGGCGGGGCCCGGACGGTCGAACTCTACGCGCTCCGGCTGTGCCGTGTCAGCGGGCGACAGGGATTCCGAATCCGCTCCGTAACCCTGCTGGGTGGCGTTCCGGTACGGACCTGAGTCCTGCCACCCGCCCTGCTGGGCCGGGGCGGCGAAACCGTCGAAGCCCTGCTGCTGCCCGGGGTAACCCGGTTCCGCATACCCGGATTCCGGATAGCCGGCCTCGGGGTAGGCGTGCTGGGCCGTCTGCTCGTAGGGCTCGTGGCCCTGCTGCGGCGCCTGGTGCTGACCCGTCGAGTGCTGGTCCTGCTGCGGCATCGCGTGCTGCCCGGTCGAGTGCTGACCGTGCTGCGGGACCGCGTGCTGGCCCGTCGCGTGCTGACCGGGGTACGGGACCGCGTGGCCGCCGGTGTCCTGGTCGGGCTGCTGCTCGTAGGACTGCTGCTGAGCGGCCTGCTGTTCGTAACCCTGCTGCTCGAACGGCTGCTGGGCGACCTGGTCCTGGAACAGCGGGCGGCCGTCGGCCACCTGTGCCTCCAGGGCCGCGCGGCGCTCCTCGCGCAGCCGCGAGCGGCCGACCGGGTCCAGCGCCGGGGCGCCGGAGTTCTCCTGCCGGGGCTCGTAGCGCGAGTCGTCGAAGCCGAGCTCGGCCGCGGTGCGGAACCGGCCCATCGGCGCCGCCTGCTGCTCGGGCACCATCCGGGAGACCGTGAAGTCGTCACCGGACAGCTCGTCCTCGCCGCCGCCACCGTGCGTGATGGCGTCCGGGAGCATGACCAGCGAGGTGGTGCCGGCCTGCTCGCCGGAGGGGCGGAGCTGGACGCGGATGCCGTGGCGGGTCGCCAGGCGGCCGACCACGAAGAGGCCCATGCGCTGGGCGATCGCGACGTCCACGGACGGCGGGTTGGCCAGGCGGTGGTTGATGTCCGCGAAGTCCTCGGCGGTCAGGCCGATGCCCTTGTCGTGGATCTCGACCATGACGCGGCCGTCGGGCAGCCGGGTCGCGGTGACGCGGACCTTGGTGTGCGGGGAGGAGAACGACGTCGCGTTCTCCAGCAGCTCCGCGAGGAGGTGCACGAGGTCGGTCACGGCCAGGCCGTGGATCTCGGCGTCCGGGACGCCGGACAGCTCGATGCGCTCGTACGCCTCCACCTCGGAGGACGCGGCGCGCAGCACGTCCACCAGCGGGACCGGCTGGTCCCAGCGGCGGCCGGGCTCCTCGCCGGCGAGGACCAGGAGGTTCTCGCCGTTGCGGCGCATGCGGGTGGCCAGGTGGTCCAGGCGGAAGAGGTTCTCCAGCTGGTCCGGGTCGGCCTCGTTCTCCTCCAGCTCCGTGATCAGGGTCAGCTGGCCCTCGATCAGGGACTGGTTGCGGCGCGAGAGGTTGGTGAAGATCGCGTTGACGTTGCCCCGCAGCAGCGCCTGCTCGGCGGCGAGCCGGACGGCCTCGCGGTGCACCTGGTCGAAGGCGCGGGCGACCTCGCCGATCTCGTCCCGGGTGGTGATCGGGATGGGCTGGATCCGGGTGTCCACGCGGCCGGGGTCGGTGCGCGAGAGCTGGTCGACCAGCGCGGGCAGCCGCTGCTCGGCGACGTCGAAGGCGGCGCGGCGCAGGTGGCGCATGTTGCGGCTCATCGAGCGCGCCATCATCCCGGCCACGAAGAACGCGATGATGAGGACCGCGATCAGGATCGAGGCGTTGACGTACGCGGTCTGCTGGGCGTCGGACGAGACGCTCTCCGCCTCGTTCACCGCCTTGTCGGCCAGTTCCTTCTCGACCTCGCGGTACGCGTCGAACTTCGCCGTCGCGGCCGTGAACCAGCTGTCCGCGGTGATGTCCGCGGTCTTCAGCTGCTTCTGCGTGGAGCCCGCCGCGAGCGCGTTGAAGATCTTGTCCTGCTCGGACGTCTTGGCCTTGGTGGCCATGATGTCGTTCAGGCGGCTGATGTCGTCCTCGCTGCCGGCGGCGTCGTACTCACGCCGGGCGATGGACTCGAGGAAGTTGTACGAGATGAACGCGGTCGTCAGCGCGTTCCGGTCGGACTCGCTCTCGACCGGCTTGACCAGCAGGTGGGTGCCGATGGAGCGCTGGAGCGACTCGGCGGCCTTCGCCAGCTCGATCGCGTAGACCATGCGGCCGTAGGAGTTGTTGCCGGTGCCCAGGCCCAGCTCGTTGGCGAAGGTCATCAGCGGCTGCTGGATCGCGCCGTAGCCGTCCTCGGACTTCACCTGGCCCAGCTCGGAGGTGAAGGCGATCTTGCGCAGCTTCGGCAGCGTCAGCTCGGCCTCGCGGAAGAGCTTCAGGCGGCGCCGCAGGGTCGGGGTGTCCGGTGCCTTGGAGACGGCCTTGTCGAACTCCGCCTTGGCGGAGTCCGTGGCGGCCTGCGCCTTCTTGACGACGGGGTCTTCACGGTGGCCCAGCAGCATCGGCTGCGCGCTCAGGTCGCGCTCGTCGAGGACGGCGTGGGCGTACGTGGCGGCGGCGCGGACCAGACGCGCGGTGTTCGCCGCGTCCTTGGCCTCGGTCCAGGTGTCGACCGAGCCCTTGACGTCGAGTCCGCCGAAGACCAGGGCCACCAGCACCGGGATCATCAGGATCGCGTTCAGGCGGACGGGCACACGCCAGTTGCGGGGCGAGAAGCGGCCGCCACGGGCCGCGGTCGGCGGGGCGGGCGTTTCTGGCACGTCGGAAGGCGGCACCGCTGTGCGCGACGGCGGGGTGAAGTTGCCCCGCTCGTCCCGCGCCTGCTGTGCGGCGCCCGTCTTTCTGCGCGTCACTCGACCAACAACCTCTCGGCGTCGGCACCTGCGTTGTGTGCCGTTTTTCGAACTGAGCCGTTACTGCTCGGTTCCTGGAATTCCAGCACGTCAGGCGTGCGCATTCCAAACAGTGCGCACAGCCGACGGCCGAAGCGATTTGCCCGACATAAAACGGGCATTAAGAGCGAGCGGCGCCAAATGGCGGGCGAATCATGAGCAGAGCGAAGCGGGCCGAACGCAGACTGTGTCCACGTCCGGCCGATTCTCTGTCGAAACGTTATGAACGCACCGCCGGGTCGTGTTCAATACCACAACCCATTTCCGACAACCAGGAGATTGCGCGGAGCTACTTCAACCGCGCCATCAAGGCGTGCTCGACAAGAGTGATGAGAGCGCTCTTGGTCTCGTTGCGGTGGCGGGCGTCCGTCGTGATGATCGGGGTGTCCGGGCCGATCTGCAGCGCCTCGCGCACCTCCTCGGGACCGTACGGCTGGTGGCCGTCGAAGCCGTTGAGGGCGATGACGAAGGGCAGGCCGCTGTTCTCGAAGTAGTCGACCGCGGGGAAACAGTCCGCGAGCCGGCGGGTGTCCACCAGCACGACCGCGCCGATGGCACCGCGCACCAGGTCGTCCCACATGAACCAGAAGCGGTCCTGACCCGGCGTCCCGAACAGATAGAGGATCAGATCGTCGTCCAGCGTGATGCGGCCGAAATCCATCGCCACGGTCGTCGTGGTCTTGTCCGGCGCGTGCGTGAGATCGTCGATACCCGCGGAGGCGGACGTCATCACGGCTTCGGTGCGCAGCGGGCTGATCTCCGAGACCGCGCCCACGAACGTGGTCTTGCCGACGCCGAATCCGCCCGCCACGACTATCTTCGCGGACGTGGTGGAACGGCCGACGCCCCCGCTAGAGCTTCCGAAGTCCACTGAGCACCCTTTCGAGCAGTGTCACGTCCGGCGTCCCGCCGGACTCGCCGCTGCCGCCCGGCTGGTGGATCGCCACCATTCCGGCTTCCGCGAGGTCCGCGACGAGGATGCGTGCCACGCCCAGGGGCATGTTCAGCAGCGCCGAGACCTCCGCGACGGACTTGACCTCCCGGCACAGGTGGCAGATCCGCTGGTGCTCGGGGAGCAGCCCCTGGAGGTGCGCCGGATCGGCCGTGGAGCTGACCAGGGCCTCGATGGCGAGCTGGTAGCGCGGCCGGGTGCGGCCACCCGTCATGGCATAGGGGCGGACCAGCGGCTGGTCGCCTTCACTCCCGTACGACGCGTGATGAGAAGCGCCGTACGGGCCGGGCGAGGCGGGCGGGGTCATGAATCCTCCGGACGGGACAGCAGGATGGCAATAATGCCGTCGAGCGTTGGCCGGTGGGGGGTTTTCGGCCGTGCGGTCGGACGGTATCTGCGGGGTGCGGGGGTCAGTTCAGCAGGCTGCCCTGGAGCTCGGCGCGGAGATCGGGCGTGAGCACGGTGCCCGCGCGGTCGACGAGGAGGGCCATCTCGTAGCCCACGAGGCCGATGTCGCACTCGGGGTGCGCCAGTACGGCCAGGGAGGATCCGTCGGAGACGGACATGATGAAGAGGAAGCCTCGTTCCATCTCCACGACGGTCTGGTTGACCGCGCCGCCCTCGAAGATGCGGGAGGCTCCGGCCGTGAGCGAGGTCAGGCCGGAGGCGACCGCCGCCAGCTGGTCCGCGCGGTCCCGCGGGAAACCTTCGGACATCGCCAGAAGGAGTCCGTCGGCGGAGACCACCACCGTGTGGGACACCCCCGGGGTGCTCTCCACGAAACTGGTGATCAACCAGTTCAGGTTTTGCGCCGCCTGGCTCATCGGACTCAACTAACGCTCCTGCTGGTAAGTGGGGCCAACGTCGTGGCTGCCGGTGGCCGAGGCGTTGCCCGCCTGACGGCCCTGCTGGATGCCCCGGCGAAGGTTGGTCAGACGGCCGCGCACGTCGTCGGGCGCGCGCGAGACCTGCGGACCGGTCGGTTGGTTCTGCTGCTGCTCCGCGGTGCCCTCGACGAGGTTCGCGCGCGGCACGCGGCGCGGCAGACCGGACGAGGTGATCCCGCCCGCGGCCGGCTCACGGACCTGCTCGGCCCGGCGCCAGCGCTCGTCGTTGGGGGAGTCGCGCCAGTTGTCCTGCGCGGCCGGCTGCGGCCGGTCCGCCCGCGGGGCGGGCGGGACCTGCGAGCGCTGCGGGTCGTCGAGGGTCTGGCGCGGCTCGCGCCGCGGCAGCCGCTGCGGGGTGCCCGCCGGGGGCACCGGCGCGGCGGGTGGCTGGTTCTCGTCCGTACCGCGGAACCAGTTGGACTCCAGCTCCTCGAAGAGCGGGGTCCGGCCGTCGCCCTGACCGGCCGAGGGCAGCGGGGCCCGGTCGGCGTCGGGGCGGGCGTGACCGCCCGCGCCGCCGTCACCGGCCAGCGGCCAGTCGTCCACCGGGGCCGCGGGACGCGCGTACTGACCGCTCGTGCTGTTCGGGGCCTCGGCCGTGCCCGGCAGGGCGAACTGGCCCGTGCCGCCGGGCTGCGCGTACTGGCCGCTGGTGCTGTTCGGCGCGTCCGTGCCGGCGGGCAGGGCGAACTGGCCCGTCGTAGCGGGGTCGTTCGGCTGTGCGTGCCGGCCGCCCGTGTGGTCCGGGAGGTCGAACTGGCCCGTGGAGCCCGGCCCGTCGGGCCGCGCGTACTGGCCGGACGTGCTGCCGGACGGCTCGGGCGCGGACCCGATCGCCGGGAACTGGGCGGTGTCGCCGGGACCGGCGGGCAGCGCGAAACCGCCCGACGTGCCGTCCGCGGGCACGGGGAAGCTGCCCGTCGAGGCGGCGTCGACGTCCTGGTGACCGCGCGGGGTGTCCTGCGCGGCGCGGCCCGCGGCGTCCGCGGACGGCATCGGCCAGTCGTCGGCCGGCGGCGTCGGGGCGGCGGGCTGCTGCTGGCTGCCCCAGCTGGGGGTCTTGCGGGTCGGCAGCTCGGGCACGGAGCCGGGAGCGGCCGCGGGACCGCTGCCCCGGCGCCTCGGCATCTGCGGGCGGCGGACGTTCTCGCTCGCCGGGGGGATGGAGGCGGGGGCGCCGTCACCACGGGTCGGCAGCGCGGAACGGCCGTCGGCACCCGGGGCGCCCTTGGCGTCCGCGCCACCGCGCGGCGCGGCGTCGAAGAGGCTGCCACCGGTCGGACCGGCGGCGGGACCGGCGCCGTTGCCCGCGCCCGGCGCGGGGACGGGGCGCGTCGGCAGACCGCTCTCCGTCGTGGCGGGACGGCCGGCCAGCGCCGGGCGCGGGCCGCTGCCCGGGACCTGACGGCGCGGCGCGGAGCCGCCCATGAGGCCGGGGCCGCCCTTGCCGCCGGGGGCGGGAGGCATGCCGGCCGGGGCGGGCGCGCCGGTGGCACCCGGCATCGGCCGCTTGCCGCCCTGGGCGACGTCGACCGGCAGCATGACGAGCGCGGTCGTGCCGCCCGAGTCGGAGGGGCGCAGCTGGATGCGGACGCCGTGTCGCAGGGACAGGCGGCCGACCACGAACAGACCCATGCGGCGGGAGACCGAGACGTCCACGGTCGGCGGGCTGGCGAGCCGCTCGTTGATCGAGGCGAGGTCCTCCGGGGAGAGGCCGATGCCGGTGTCGTGGATCTCGACCAGCACGCGGCCGTCGGGCAGCGCGTGACCGGTGACCTTGACCTTGGTCTGCGGGGAGGAGAACGACGTCGCGTTCTCCAGCAGCTCGGCGAGGAGGTGCACGAGGTCGTTGACCACGCGGCCGGCGACCTCGGTCGGCGGCACACCGCTGAGCTCGATGCGCTCGTACTGCTCCACCTCGGACGCGGCGGCGCGCAGGACGTCGACGAGCGGCACGGGCCGGGTCCACCGGCGGCCGGGCTCCTCACCCGCGAGGACGAGGAGGTTCTCGCCGTTACGGCGCATGCGGGTCGCGAGGTGGTCGAGCTTGAACAGCGAGGAGAGCTGGTCGGGGTCGGCCTCGCGGCTCTCCAGCTCGGAGATCAGCGACAGCTGACGCTGGATGAGGCCCTGGCTGCGGCGCGAGAGGTTGGTGAACATCGCGTTGACGTTGCCCCGCAGCAGCGCCTGCTCGGCGGCGAGGCGGACGGCCTCGCGGTGCACGTCGTCGAAGGCCGCGGCCACCTTGCCGATCTCGTCCGTGCTGTGCACGCCGACGGACTGCACGGACGTGTCGACGTCCTGCGGGTCGGTCTCGGAGAGCTGCTTGACGAGCTCGGGCAGCCGCTCCTGGGCGACCTTCTGCGCGGTGTCCTGGAGGCGGCGCAGCGAGCGCACCATGGACCGCGCCACGACGAAGGCGCCGACGAGCGAGATGCCGAGGACGAGCACGATCAGCACACCGTTGAGGATGGCTTCCTGCTGGGCCTCGTCGCGCAGCTCACGCGCCTTCTGCACCATCTGGGAGAGCAGGTCCTGCTCGACCTTGGACATCTCGGTGAGCTTGGTGCCGGACTGGTCGGACCAGTCGCGCCAGGACGTCTGGGCGTCCTTGATCCCGCCGTCCTTGGAGAGGATGCGCTCGGCCAGGGCGTTCGCCGTGGTGACGTCGGCGACACCGCCGTTGAGGGCCTGGAGCAGCGTCTTCGCGTCGTCGGCGTGGATCGCGGAGAACCGCTTCATCGACTGGTCCTCGGCCTGCCGCGCCTCGTCGCCGTACTGGCGGTCGTTGGCCGAGAGGCTGGGACCGCCCTTGGCGGCCAGGGCCGCGGTGATCACGGCGCGCTGGATGGAGGCGTACTCCTTGGCGGCGGAGAACGTCGCCAGCGAGCGGGTCGCGGTGATCATGTCGCTGTTGCTGGTGGCCTGGGCCATGTCCTGCGAGAGCGACAGCAGGGAGTTGATCAGCGAGTCGTAGTTGTTGACGGTCTGGGCGATGTAACTCGGATCGTGGAACGCGTCCTGCCGGACCGACTGGATCTTCTTCAGCTGGCGGCTGATGTCGACGAGGGTGTTCGAGACACCGACCATCGTCGGGTCGTTCGGCTTCAGTTCCTCGGTGGCCTGGCTGAAGGCCTGGATGTTCTTGTCGGTGCGCTGCCGGGTCGAGACGACGCTGTCGTCGTCCTTGGCACCGGCGGACAGCGGGCCGGCGGACTTGTCGCGCTCGTCCTGCAGGGCGCTGGCAAGTGCGGTGGCCTTGCTCGTCATGTCCGTCAGGAGCTTCATGTGGTCGAGCTGGTCGACGTTCTGAAGCGAGCTGTCGATACGGAGGGCACCCAGGGTCGTCGCCGCGACGACGGGGAGGGCGAGCAGGGAGACGAGTCGGGTTGAAATGCGCCAGTTGCGCAGGGCTATTCGTGAGCCCGGCCCGCTGGGCCCCTTCGCCTTCGACTTGGACTTCGACCGTTCGGCGGATTCGCCACCGGTCGGCGCGTCGGCGGACGTGCCGCGGTCGGTCGCACCGCGCGGCTCCGGCTCCGCCGCAGCGCTGCCATCCCTCTTGAAACGTCCCTGCACTAGCGTCGCAACCTCTGGACCAGGCGTCCCACCGGTGGAGCGGCGGGACGGTGTCGAGTCGTGGGGGGACCGCGGTTGCCCCCTGGCGGTCCGTGGAATTGCAGCACAGTGCCGGATCTCCCAACAAGGCCGGTGCACGACCCCTTCCGGTGCGTGACGCTCGGTGGCGTTCACCGTCACGGGTTGTAGAGGACCAGAGCCTTTATATGGGGCGATCGGTGGCAATACGACCCGGCGGTGTCCATGGTCGCCGGGTGTCCCAGTCGCCATGATCAGGAGCGGAACGTCAGGTTCAGCACTGCAATGTCCGTTTCGTGAAGGCGAGATAAGCGCCCGCTATGCGGCTTTTTTCAGCACACTCGTGAGCAAACTCACAAGCAAGTCATGACTTCCCGCGCGGACGACGGGGGATAGGCGCGCCTAGCCTGGTCCTTTACACAGGCCGCGAAAACGACCGCGACACACGACACCGCGAGGCAGCAAGTGCAGACGACGACCAAGAAGACGAAGACCACGACGACGCTGGTGTCCCGCAAGACCGCCAACCCGCGCCGCACGACGCTCGCCCACCTGGAGAGCGCCCAGGCGCTGCGCGCGCTGGAGCCCCGCGAGCACGCCCTCGAACTGCCCACCGTCACGGCCAACCCGCGCCGCACCGTCCTCATGACCGCGCCCGTCGCGGCCCCCCAGGACTGACGCCCGGCGGCGCACGGGCCGCGCGCGTCCCCCGCGATAGCCTGATGTGGTCAGACTCCGGCCGGATCAGATAAGGGGCAACAGCTTCCCGTGCGCATCGCCAGGTTCTCCATCGACGGCAACGTCGCCTTCGGCGTCGTGGAAGGGGACGCCTCGACCGAAGGCGGCCCCCTCCTCGACATCATCAAGGGCCACCCCTTCGCCGAATTCGAGCGCTCGGGGCAGAAGATCCCCCTCTCCAAGGTGCGACTCCTGCCGCCCGTGCTGCCCAACAAGGTCGTCGGCATCGGGCGCAACTACGCCGAGCACGCCGCCGAGCTGGGCAACGAGGTCCCCGACGCCCCCGTCGCCTTCTTCAAGCCGTCCACCTCGGTGATCGGCCCCGGCGACCCCATCGCCTACCCCTCCTTCTCCCATGAGGTGCACCACGAGGCCGAGCTGGCCGTGGTCATCGGGCGGATGTGCCGCGAGGTCCCGCGCGAGCGCGTGAAGGACGTCATCCTCGGCTACACCTGTGCCAACGACGTCACCGCCCGCGACATCCAGCGGAGCGAGAAGCAGTGGGCCCGGGCCAAGGGCTTCGACAGCTCCTGCCCGCTCGGCCCCTGGGTGGAGACCGAGCTCGACCCGAGCGACCTCGGGATCATGTGCACGGTCAACGGCGAACAGCGCCAGCTGGGCAGCACGAGCGACATGGTGCGCTCCATCGAGGACCTGATCGTCCACATCACCGAGGCGATGACGCTGCTCCCCGGCGACGTCGTCCTCACGGGCACCCCGGCCGGCGTCGGGCCCCTGAACGTCGGCGACGAGGTCGCCGTCACCATCGAAGGCATCGGCACTCTCACCAATAAGGTGATCAAGCGTGGCTAGCGCAACTCCTGTACGCGTCCGTTTCTGTCCCTCGCCGACCGGCAACCCTCACGTGGGTCTGGTCCGCACCGCCCTCTTCAACTGGGCGTTCGCCCGCCACAACGGCGGCACCATGGTCTTCCGCATCGAGGACACCGACGCGGCGCGCGACTCGGAGGAGTCGTACGAGCAGCTGCTGGACTCGATGCGCTGGCTGGGCTTCGACTGGGACGAGGGCCCCGAGGTCGGCGGCCCGCACGCCCCGTACCGCCAGTCGCAGCGGATGGACATCTACCAGGACGTCGCGCGCAGGCTGCTGGACGGCGGCCACGCCTACCACTGCTACTGCACCACCGAGGAGCTCGACGCCCGCCGCGAGGCCGCACGTGCCGCCGGCAAGCCGTCCGGCTACGACGGCAAGTGCCGCGTCGTGACGCCCGAGCAGAAGGCCGCGTACGAGGCGGAGGGCCGCCCCTCGATCGTCCGCTTCCGGATGCCCGACGAGGCGATCACCTTCACCGACCTGGTGCGCGGCGAGCTGACCTTCACCCCGGAGAACGTCCCGGACTACGGCATCGTCCGTGCCAACGGCGCCCCGCTCTACACGCTCGTCAACCCCGTCGACGACGCGCTGATGGAGATCACGCACGTGCTGCGCGGCGAGGACCTGCTGTCCTCCACCCCGCGCCAGATCGCGCTCTACAAGGCGCTGATCGAGCTGGGCGTCGCCAAGGAGATCCCGGCCTTCGGTCACCTCCCGTACGTCATGGGCGAGGGCAACAAGAAGCTCTCCAAGCGCGACCCGCAGGCGTCCCTCAACCTCTACCGCGAGCGCGGCTTCCTCCCCGAGGGCCTGCTCAACTACCTCTCGCTGCTGGGCTGGTCGTTCTCGGCCGACCAGGACATCTTCTCGATCGACGAGATGGTGGCGAAGTTCGACCTCGCCGACGTCAACGCCAACCCGGCGCGCTTCGACCTCAAGAAGGCCGAGTCGATCAACGCCGACCACATCCGCCGCCTCGACGTGAAGGCGTTCGCCGAGGCGTGCTCCCCGTGGCTGCGGGCCCCGCACGCCAACTGGGCCCCGGAGGACTTCGACCGGACGGCCTGGGAGGCGATCGCCCCGTACGCCCAGACCCGCGTCACGGTGCTGTCGGACATCACGGCCAACGTCGACTTCCTCTTCCTGAAGGAGCCGGTGCAGGACGAGGCGTCCTGGACCAAGGCCATGAAGGAGGGCGCAGGCGAGCTGCTGCGCACGGCCCGCGAGAAGCTCGAGGCGGCCGACTGGTCCAGCCCCGACTCCCTCAAGGACGCCGTGCTGGCCGCCGGTGAGGCGCACGGCCTGAAGCTCGGCAAGGCGCAGGCCCCGGTCCGCGTGGCCGTCACCGGCCGCACGGTCGGCCTGCCGCTCTTCGAGTCCCTGCAGATCCTGGGCCGCGAGCGCACCTTCGCCCGCATCGACGCGGCGCTGGCGAAGCTGGCTGCGTAAGGCGGTAAAGGCCGTAGCGGCACTCATCCGGGCCGGGGCCCTCTCTCGCGGTACACGACCGCGGGGGAGGGCCCCGGTCTTTGTGTGCCACCAGGGCCCGTACGGGGCGCGTGGGGACCGCCCGGAGCCCTTCGACGCGGCCCTGGGGGCCTCGCGGAGGCGTCCCGGCCGCTGCGCGGGCTTATCGGTTTTGGAGCACCCTCCACCTTCGGGTAATGTTCTTCCTGCGCCGCCCGAGAGGGCCGAGAGGCCGGAACGGACGGAGCGAGCCGAGCAAGACCCCTTCAGGGAGGTCGAGTTCTGGTGGGGTATGGTGTAATTGGCAGCACGAGGGTTTCTGGTTCCCTTAGTCTAGGTTCGAGTCCTGGTACCCCAGCAAAAGAAATTCACTCGGATTTCTTTTGCTAAAGTAGGAAACGCGGTAAACAAAGCAGTATAGCGCAGTGCGAGCCCCCGTTGTGTAGCGGCCTAGCACGCCGCCCTCTCAAGGCGGTAGCGCCGGTTCGAATCCGGTCGGGGGTACAGATCCTGAATTCATCACCATCCGGAGATTTCCCGGAGGCGATGAATGGATCGCTAGGGCCCCCGTTGTGTAGCGGCCTAGCACGCCGCCCTCTCAAGGCGGTAGCGCCGGTTCGAATCCGGTCGGGGGTACGGGTAACACCATGGGCTATGGTGTAATTGGCAGCACGAGGGTTTCTGGTTCCCTTAGTCTAGGTTCGAGTCCTGGTAGCCCAGCGCAGAGAGCGACAGCTCTGCAAAGCAGCAAAGCAGGCCCCCGTTGTGTAGCGGCCTAGCACGCCGCCCTCTCAAGGCGGTAGCGCCGGTTCGAATCCGGTCGGGGGTACAAAAAGGAAAGATGCCTCCCGCATAAGCGGGGGGCATTTTTTCGTGTGGGCTTCCGCAGGCACGTGCCGGGCCCGATAATCCACGCATGGCCCATACCGACGGCGCGCGACACCTCGGCGGCACGGCCGGCACGGTCCACGTCGGTGACCTCCGCCCCGGCGACCACGTCTGCGCCCTCTACGCCTCGGACGAGGAACGGGCGTCGGTCCTGCGGGGATTCCTGCTCGCGGGCCTGGACGCGAAGCACAAGATCCTCTATCTGGCGGGCGCGGACGGCCCCGAGGGGCCGGGAGAAGTGCTGGAGCAGTGCCGCTTCACCGGGCCGCCCCTGGTGCCCGCCGGACAGCTGGAGGTGCTCCGGGCGGCCGAGCTCACCGCGCGGCAGGGCGAGTTGGACCCCGACGCCTTAGTCGGCTCGCTGCGGGCGGCCGTCGACCGGTCCCGCAGCGAGGGCTACCGCGCGTTGCGCGTCACGGGGGATCTGTGCACCGCTCTGTGCGACGGCCGGGACGTCTCCCGGCTGCTGCGCTACGAGGCCCTGCTGGCCGCGGAGTTCGGCTCCGGGGAGGCACTGGCGGTCTGCCAGTGCGACACCCGCCGCTGCGACCCCGCCGCCCTGGACGCCTTCGCATCGGCCCATCCCAGGAGCGTCGAAGTGGATCCCCTCATCCGCACCGCCGAACTCGTCGTCGTCCGCACCTTCGACCCGCCGGGCCTGCGCATCGAGGGGGTGGTCGACACCGCCTCGCACCGGCACCTGCGCGACGCCCTCCAGTCCGTCGCCTCCGTCCGGGGCGACGTCCGCCTGGAGATGTCCCGGGTGGAGTTCCTCGACCTGACGGGGCTGCGGCTGCTCATGACCTTCGCCAGGGCCCGCGCCGCCCGCCACTGCACCGTCGAACTGGCCGGGGTGCCGCCCCATCTGCTGCACGTCATCACCCTCATCGGCTGGGACCGGACCCCGGGCCTGCGGCTGGGGGCCGCCCATGCCTGCTGAGCACGGGGGTCCCGAGGGCCCGGAGGGTTCCGTGGGCCCTGAGAGTTCCGACGGGGCCGGGCGGGGGTTCGTCCACCACGCCTGTCTGTACGGGAGCGACACGGAGTTCCTGGCCATGGCGGTGCCCTTCGTCCGCGCCGGGCTGGCGGCAGGGGAACCCGTACTGGCCGCGACGACGCCCGCCAACATCGAGCTGCTGCGCGCCGCCCTCGGGGACGCGGCGCGCGCCTTGGACACCGCCGAGACCGCGTACTTCGGCCGCAGGCCCGTCGAGCGGGTCCTCGCCTTCCTGCGCTACCACGAGCGCCGCGCCCGGCCCGGCCTGCGGGTGCGGATGATCGCCGAACCGGTGTGGAGCGGCAGATCCGCCCGCCAGAGCGCCGAGTGGAAGCGCATGGAGTCCGGCCTGAACCTGCTGCTGGCCGCGCTGCCGCTGTGGATGATCTGCCCGTACGACACCCGCACTGTGCCCGCCGGCGTGGCCGAGGCGGCCTGCGCGACCCACCCGGCGCGGCTGGACGGCGAGCGCGTGACGCCCTGCGCCGCCTACCGCGACCCGGCCGCCTACACGGCTTCGCCGCCGCCCCCGGACCTCCCGGCGCCGGCCTCGGCCGTCCTGGCGGCGCCGACGGCCGACCTCGCCGCCGTACGCCGCTTCGCCCGCGCCCGGGCCGCCGCCGCGGGTCTGGGCGGCGAGCGGCTCGCCCTGGCCGAGCTCGCCGTCCACGAGGCGGCGGACCACCTGCTGGGCGCCGCGGAGGGCGCGCGGGTCACGCTGGGCGCCTGGGAGGAGCCGGGGGTCCTGGTGTACGACCTGTGGCGCCCCGGGCCGCACAGCGCCCCCGTGCCCGCGCTCGCGGGCTATCTCCCGCCCGGGGCCGCCCAGGGTGCCGAGGACGGCCTCTGGCTCGCCCGCCGCCTCAGCCGGTCCCTGGACGTACGGCCCCGGGACGGCGGCACCCGGATCACCCTGCGCGTGGCGGGGCCGACGGACGCGGAAGCCCTGTGAGGGCGGGCGCCGTGCCCGCCCTCACAGGGCTTCCGTACGGGATCCGGCCGGTCAGCCGTTGCGGCGCAGGGCCTCGCTGAGGCGCACGGCCGCGTCGATGACCGCCTGGGCGTGCATCCGGCCCGGGTGCCGGGTCAGGCGCTCGATGGGACCGGAGACCGAGACCGCGGCGACCACGCGGTTGGAGGGGCCGCGCACGGGCGCCGAGACCGAGGCGACACCGGGCTCCCGCTCGCCGATCGACTGGGCCCAGCCGCGCCGCCGCACGCCCGAGAGCGCCGTCGCCGTGAAGCGGGCCCCCTGGAGGCCGCGGTGCAGCCGCTCGGGCTCCTCCCAGGCCATCAGCACCTGTGCCGCGGAACCGGCCTTCATCGGCAGCGTCGAGCCGACCGGCACCGTGTCCCGCAATCCGGACAGCCGCTCCGCCGCCGCCACACAGATCCGCATGTCGCCCTGTCGGCGGTAGAGCTGCGCGCTCTCGCCCGTCACGTCCCGCAGGTGCGTGAGCACCGGGCCGGCCGTGGCCAGCAGCCGGTCCTCGCCCGCCGCCGCGGCGAGCTCGCTGAGCCGGGGGCCGAGGATGAACCGGCCCTGCATGTCCCGCGCCACCATGCGGTGGTGCTCCAGCGCGACCGCCAGCCGGTGCGCCGTCGGGCGCGCGAGCCCGGTCGCCGTGACCAGTCCGGCCAGCGTCGCCGGACCGGACTCCAGAGCGCTCAGAACCAGAGCCGCCTTGTCGAGTACGCCCACACCGCTCGAGGCGCCACCAGAGTTGTCCATGAAACGATACTTGCGTCTCACACTGTGAAACGCAAGTTCAATTTTCCGGCGGACCCGCCAACCTGGAGGGACAGCAACCCACGAGCCACACGAATGGGACCGGCGGCGACGCCGGCCGGAGGGACAGCGATGGGACGGACACTCGCGGAGAAGGTCTGGGACGACCACGTCGTCACGCGCGCCGAGGGCGAGCCCGACCTCCTCTTCATCGACCTGCACCTGCTCCACGAGGTGACCAGCCCGCAGGCGTTCGACGGGCTGCGCAAGGCGGGCCGCCCGGTGCGCCGCCTCGACCTCACCATCGCCACCGAGGACCACAACACGCCCACCCTCGACATCGACAAGCCGATCGCGGACCCCGTCTCCCGCACCCAGCTGGAGACCCTGCGCAAGAACTGCGCGGAGTTCGGCGTGCGGCTGCACCCGCTGGGTGACGTCGAGCAGGGCGTGGTCCACGTGGTGGGACCGCAGCTGGGCCTGACCCAGCCCGGCACCACCGTCGTCTGCGGCGACAGCCACACCTCCACCCACGGCGCCTTCGGCGCGCTGGCGTTCGGCATCGGGACCAGCCAGGTCGAGCACGTCCTCGCCACTCAGACCCTGCCGCTGGCCCCCTTCCGCACGATGGCCGTCACCGTCGAGGGCGAACTGCCCGAGGGCGTCACGGCCAAGGACCTGATCCTGGCGGTCATCGCCCGCATCGGCACCGGCGGCGGCCAGGGTTACGTCATCGAGTACCGCGGCCCGGCCATCGAGAAGCTCTCGATGGAGGCGCGGATGACCGTCTGCAACATGTCCATCGAGGCGGGCGCCCGCGCCGGGATGATCGCCCCGGACGACACCACCTTCGCCTACCTCGAAGGCCGCCCCCACGCACCCCGGGGCGCCGACTGGGACGACGCCGTCGCCCACTGGCGCACCCTGCGCACCGACGACGACGCCGTCTTCGACCACGAGGTGGTCATCGACGCCACCGAGCTCTCGCCGTTCGTCACCTGGGGGACCAATCCGGGCCAGGGCGCGCCCCTGTCGGCGAACGTCCCGGACCCCGCCTCCTACGCCGACCCCTCCGACCGCTTCGCGGCCGAAAAGGCCCTGGAATACATGGGGTTGACGGCGGGTCAGGCGCTGCGTGACATCCGCGTGGACACCGTCTTCGTGGGCTCCTGCACCAACGGCCGCATCGAGGACCTGCGCGCCGCGGCCGCGGTCCTCGACGGCCGGCGCGTCGCCGACGGCATCCGGATGCTGGTCGTCCCCGGCTCCGTACGCGTCTCCCTCCAGGCCGTCGCGGAAGGGCTGGACAAGGTGTTCACCGCCGCCGGGGCCGAATGGCGGCACGCGGGTTGCTCCATGTGCCTGGGCATGAACCCCGACCAACTCGCGCCCGGCGAGAGGTCCGCGTCGACCTCCAACCGCAACTTCGAGGGCAGGCAGGGCAAGGGCGGCCGCACCCACCTGGTCTCGCCCCAGGTCGCCGCCGCCACCGCGGTCCTGGGCCGGCTGGCCTCCCCGGCCGACCTGACCGACGCGTCCGACGTACGCACTTCCGTAGGGGTCTGAGAGACATGGAAGCCTTCACCACGCACACCGGCCGGGCCGTACCGCTGCGCCGCGGCAACGTCGACACCGACCAGATCATCCCGGCGCACTGGCTCAAGAAGGTCACCCGCGACGGCTTCGAGGACGGGCTCTTCGAGGCGTGGCGCAAGGATCCGGAGTTCGTGCTGAACCGCCCGGAGCGCCGGGGCGCCACCGTCCTGGTCGCGGGCCCCGACTTCGGCACCGGCTCCTCCCGTGAACACGCCGTCTGGGCGCTCCAGAACTACGGCTTCAAGGCCGTCGTCTCGTCCCGGTTCGCCGACATCTTCCGCGGGAACTCGCTCAAGAACGGGCTGCTGACCGTCGTCCTGCCGCAGGAGACCGTCGACGCCCTGTGGCGGCTGACCGAATCCGACCCCACCGTCGAGGTGACGGTCGACCTCGTCGGGCGCCAGGTCCGGGCCCCCGGCATCACGGCCGGTTTTGAGCTTGACGAGAACGCGCGCTGGCGTCTGCTGGAGGGCCTGGACGACATCGGGCTGACCCTCCGGCACGAGGCCGACATCGCCGCCTTCGAGGCCCGCAGGCCCGCGTACAAGCCCTCCACGGCCCAGTTCTGACACGAATTTCGAGCCCGTCCGGCCCCTGGCCGACACGCTGGTGGGGACCCGGATTTTCGCTGCTCACCCAGGGTTTGACATGATGCGCCCCCTGTCTTCGGACAGGGGGCGCATCGCTTTGTTGAGGCCCTGTGAAGCGACAACTCGCCTCAGATGGCACAATCGGTGCATGGAACGCGACAGCCAACTCGAGCTTTACCGGCTCGTCGCCGACCAACTCAAGCAAGCGCACACCAGGGTGCGCACACTGCAAGTCCCGGAGGGCGTACGGATGGCGCTGTCCCGGAAGCTGCTGGCCATCACGGCTGCGGCAAAGCACGATCTCTCAGGCGCGGCAAAGCGTCTGGACCGGCTGATGAACGACCTCGACGAGGGCCGTTTCCCCGAAGAGCCCGACCGTGACGGAACTCCGTGATGGTCGAGTTCGTTGCGGCACAAGGGTGATTAGACCGTTTCGTGTTTGATTTGCGGTATATATCTGCCTAACGTGCGAAAAGGCTGGAACGCATTCGTTCCAGCAATGTCTCCGAAGGGGAAGACGTGAACAAGGCGCAGCTCGTTGAAGCGATTGCCGACAAGCTCGGTGGCCGTCAGCAGGCCGCAGACGCGGTCGACGCGGTACTCGACGCGATCGTCCGTGCAGTTGTCGCCGGGGACCGGGTCTCGGTCACCGGCTTCGGCTCGTTCGAGAAGGTCGACCGTCCGGCCCGTTACGCCCGCAACCCGCAGACGGGTGAGCGCGTGCGGGTCAAGAAGACCTCCGTGCCGCGCTTCCGCGCGGGCCAGGGCTTCAAGGACCTGGTGAGCGGCTCGAAGAAGCTCCCGAAGAACGACGTCGCCGTGAAGAAGGCGCCCAAGGGCAGCCTTTCGGGCGGCACCAAGGTGACGGCCAAGGCCGCGGCCAAGAAGGCCACCGCCAAGAAGGTCACCGCGAAGAAGGCCACGGCCACCACCGCGAAGAAGACCACGGCGAAGAAGACCACCGCCAAGAAGACGACGGCCACCGCCACCAAGGCCGCCGCGAAGAAGGCCACGGCGAAGAAGGCCGCTCCGGCCAAGAAGGCCACGGCCACCAAGGCCACCGCCAAGAAGGCCACCACGGCGGCCAAGAAGGCGACCACGGCCAAGAAGGCGACTGCGAAGAAGACCGCACCCGCCAAGAAGGCCACGGCGACCAAGGCTCCGGCGCGCAAGACCACGGCGCGCAAGACCACCGCCAAGAAGGCCGCCGCCAAGAAGTAAGGCTGCGACCGCGTCACGCGCCGGGCCGGGCTCCCTCCGGGGAGCCCGGCCCGCGGTGTGTGCGCGGCCCTTGAAGGGCCGTTCAGAAGGTCTGGAGCGTCACCAGGGAGATGTTCCCGGCGCTCTCGCCCCGGCCCTCTGCGTACTCGATCCGCACGCGCTGGCCGGGCCGCAGCAGCCGCAGGCCGCCGGCGTCGAACGCCGCGGCGTCGAAGGGCACCGGGGTGCCGTCGTCCAGCAGCACACTGCCGGAGCGGGTCTGAGGGTCGTAGGTGTACGCGGTGGCCTGCATGGGTCGAGCCTACGCCCGCGGCGCGCGAGGCGGCCTGCCCGTCCCCGGGCCCGGCACGCGGCGGCAGCGGTGGGCGGACGCCGGCGGTGGGCAGGTGGCCGACGGCGGCGTCGGGCGGCGGAAGACCTCTCAGGACACCGCCTGGTCGGCCCGCCCCGGCCCGCGCCCTCGCAGCCCCGCCGCCGCGGCCGCCGTCCGCGGGCCGAGGCCCAGCGCCCGTGCCGCCCGCAGATCGGACTCCGTGTCCACGTCCTGGCGTACGGAGTCGACCCCCGTCAGCTCGATCTCCCGGGCCCCCGACGCACGGTGACGGGCGCGCGAAGGGCCCTCGAACGCCGGAGCCAATTCCATTCCGGGAGCGGCCGAGAGAAGCGTCGTCCCGATTCCCGCCGCGTCCGCGAGAAATGCCCGCGGGAATTCCGCCGCGGAATCGAGCACCCGCCCGAGTTCCACCGGCCGCAGCGCCGGCAGGTCCGCGTTGAGCGTCGCCACCGCGGACCGCGGGCTGCGCGCCCGCACCGTGCGCGCGCCGTGTGCCAGCGCGCCGTTCAGCCCGCCGGGTCCCGACGGCTCGGGCAGCACCCGGGCCCCGAGCGCCGTCAGCTCCGCGCCGGCCAGCGGATCGTCCGTGACGACCACCACACCCCCCACCGCCGGACAGGCCAGCGCGGCCGCCACCGTGTCCAGGGCGAACGCCAGCGCGAGGGCGGGCCGCGGAGCGTGCCCGGTGCCCTGCGCGAGACGGCTCTTGGCCTGGGACAGCGGCTTCAGCGGCACCACCAGGGTCCAGACCACATCCGCCCCCTCTCTTCGCATGAGCCTCATTGTCACCCGCTGCCGCAGTCGCGTGAGGGGCGCGGGGTTACGGTGTTCTCGACAGACCGGGTACCTGGGGCGACACTTGTCCGGCCCCCGGGTTCATACAGCCCCCAGGTCCCGAGAGAAGGGTGTCCGAGTGTCCCGCCACAGAATCGGCTTCTGGTACCGCTTTACGGCGGTGTTGGCAAAACCGCCGCTCGTGGTTCTGTTCAAGCGGGACTGGCGCGGAATGGAGCACATTCCGGCCGACGGCGGGTTTATCACCGCGGTCAACCACAACTCGTATCTCGACCCGCTCTCCTACGCGCACTTCCAGTACAACACCGGCCGCGTCCCCCGCTTCCTGGCCAAGGCGGCGCTGTTCAAGGGCAGCTTCGTCGGCGCGGTGCTGCGCGGCACCGGGCAGATCCCCGTCTACCGCGAGACCACCGACGCCGCCACCGCCTTCCGGGCCGCGGTCGACGCCATCAACAAGGGCGAGTGCGTGGCCTTCTACCCCGAGGGCACCCTCACCCGCGACCCCGACATGTGGCCGATGGAGGGCAAGACCGGCGCCGCCCGTGTGGCACTGCTCACCCAGGCGCCCGTCATCCCGGTCGCCCAGTGGGGCGCCAACGAGGCCATGCCGCCGTACGCCAAGGAGAACAAGCTCCGGCTCTTCCCCCGCAAGACGCTCAAAGTCCTCGCGGGCCCGCCCGTCGACCTCTCCGCGTACTACGGCAAGGAACCCACCGCCGAGGTGCTGCGCGCCGCCACCGACGAGATCATGGCCGCCATCACCGCCCTCCTCGCCGAACTCCGCGGCGAGACCGCCCCCGCCGAGCCGTACAACCACCGCAAGGCGCGCGCCGCGGCCCGCCGCCAGGCCCAGGAGGACACCAAGTGACGCGCTGCGCCGTCTTCGGCACCGGATCCTGGGGCACCGCCTTCGCGATGGTCCTCGCCGACGCGGGCTGCGAGGTGACGATGTGGGGCCGCCGGGAGTCCCTGGTGACGGCGATCAACACCACCCGCGTCAACGCCGACTACCTCCCGGGCACCGAGCTCCCCGCGGCCGTGCAGGCCACCACCGACCCCGCCGAGGCCGCCGCCGGCGCCGACTTCACCGTCCTCGCCGTGCCCTCGCAGACCCTGCGCGGCAACCTCACGGAGTGGGCGCCCCTGCTGGCTGCGGACACCGTCCTCGTCTCCCTGATGAAGGGCGTCGAACTGGGCACCGCCAAGCGGATGAGCGAGGTCGTCGAGGAGGTCGCCAAGGTCTCCGCCGACCGCGTCGCCGTCCTCACCGGGCCCAACCTCGCCAAGGAGATCGCCGCCAGGCAGCCCGCCGCGGCCGTCGTCGCGTGCCGGGACGAGACCGTGGCCAAGCGGCTCCAGACGGCCTGCCACACCCCGTACTTCCGCCCGTACACCAACACCGACGTCGTCGGCTGCGAACTGGGCGGCGCCGTCAAGAACGTCATCGCGCTCGCCGTCGGCATCGCCGACGGCATGGGCCTCGGCGACAACGCCAAGGCGTCGCTCATCACCCGCGGCCTCGCCGAGACGACCCGGCTCGGCCTCGCCATGGGCGCCGACGCGCACACCTTCGCCGGCCTCGCGGGGATGGGCGACCTCGTGGCCACCTGCTCCTCGCCGCTCTCCCGCAACCACACCTTCGGCACCAACCTCGGCCGCGGCATGACCCTCGCCGAGACCATCGCGGTCACCAAGCAGACCGCCGAGGGCGTCAAGTCCTGTGAGTCCGTGCTGGATCTGGCGCGCAGGCACGACGTCGACATGCCGATCACGGAGACCGTCGTGGAGATCGTCCACGAGGGGAAGCCGCCGCTGGTGGCCCTCAAGGAGCTGATGTCGCGCAGCGCCAAGCCCGAGCGGCACTGACTCACTCCGTACCACCAGGTAGTCTCGTCGCGATATGAGCAGCGAGACCACCACCCAGAGCCCTGACCGGAGCCGTAAGCCGCGCATCGCGGTCGTGTTCGGCGGTCGCAGTTCCGAGCACGCGATCTCGGTCGTCACCGCCGGCGCCGTCATGGGCGCGATCGACCGCACGAAGTACGACGTGCTGCCGATCGGCATTACCACCGACGGCCGTTGGGCGCTCACCGCCGACGACCCCGAGCGGATGGCCATCGCCGGCCGCACGCTGCCGAGCGTCGCCGAGCTCGACCGCTCGCCCGACGGCACCGTGGTGCTGCCGGTCGACCCCGCCTCCCGCGAGGTCGTCTACACCGAGCCGGGCACCGTCCCCAAGGCGCTGGGCGAGGTCGACGTCGTCTTCCCCGTGCTGCACGGCCCGTATGGCGAGGACGGCACCCTCCAGGGCATGCTGGAGCTCTCCGGCATCCCCTACGTGGGCGCCGGTGTGCTCGCCTCGGCCGTCGGCCAGGACAAGGAGTACATGAAGCGGGTCTTCATCTCCTACGGCCTGCCCGTCGGTCCGTACGAGGTGGTCCGCCCGCGCGAGTGGCAGGCCGATCCGGCCGCCGCCCGCAAGAAGATCGTCGACTTCGCCGGCGAGCACGGCTGGCCGCTCTTCGTGAAGCCCGCCCGCGCCGGCTCCTCCATGGGCATCACCAAGGTCGACGACCTCGCCGGCCTGGACGAGGCCATCGCGGAGGCCCAGCGCCACGACCCCAAGATCATCGTGGAGTCGCTGCTGCGCGGCCGGGAGATCGAGTGCGGCGTGCTGGAGCTCGAGGACGGGCCGCGCGCGAGCGTCCCGGCCGAGATCCCGCCGGTCACCGCCCACGACTTCTACGACTTCGAGGCGAAGTACATCGACTCCGCCGCGGGCATCGTCCCGGCGCCGCTGACGCCGGAGCAGACGGCGCGCGTCCAGGAGCTGGCCGTCCAGGCATTCGACGCCGTCTCCTGCGAGGGCCTGGTCCGCGCGGACTTCTTCCTCACCGAGGACGGCGAGTTCGTCATCAACGAGATCAACACCATGCCCGGCTTCACGCCCATCTCGATGTACCCGCGGATGTGGCAGGAGAGCGGCATGAGCTACCCCGAGCTGGTCGACGCGCTCGTCCAGGCGGCGCTGCGCCGCTCCACGGGCCTGCGCTAGTCGACGTAGCCGAAGGGGATCGTCTTCTTGACGGCGTCGGCGAGATCGGTGAGCGCACCGAGATCGCCGGCGTCACCGACGACCTTCTTCGGCAGCGTCACCTCCACCCACACCTCACGGTGCACGGTGGTGCAGCGGATGCTCCCGTCGGACCGCTGCTCCGGCAGCCACTCCACACCGTCGGCCTCCACCGACCCCGTGGAGGGCGCGTACGTCTTGGACCCCTCCCGGATGATCTCGGGGCGCTGCACCCCGCAGCGCAGCGAGATCGCCGGGTCGCCCCAGACAGCGGTGAAGTCCGAGACGGGAGCGGCCTCGCGCCGCTTCATCCCGTCCACGGACTCCGGAAGTGCCTTGTGCAGTGCCCGGCAGGGCTCGACCGCCCGCGCCGGCGGTGTGGGAACCGCGGGGCCCGCCGTGTCGTTGCCCGAAGAACAGCCAACGGCGGCGAACAGTACGACGACAGCGGGCAGGCCGAGCGACCAGCGGGGCGAAAACTTCACCGGGCGAGCATACGGGGGACCTACAGATGGACGACCGGGCAGGTCAGTGTGCGGGTGATGCCCTCCACCTGCTGGACTTTCGCGACCACCATCCGGCCGAGCTCGTCGACCGTCTCTGCCTGGGCGCGCACGATGACGTCGTACGGACCCGTCACGTCCTCGGCCTGGATCACTCCCGTGATCTTTCCGATGACTTCGGCCACGGTCGACGCTTTGCCGACCTCGGTCTGGATCAGGATGTACGCCTGTACCACGGAACCTCCAGGGCGGCTACGAGGATCATGTGGGGAGAAGAGACGCCACGGTACCGCGTCGCCGTACGGCGCGGGGAGACCCGCGCTGACTGCGCGGCGCGGCGAATGTCACAACCGATACTCCTAGGAGGAGCTCAGTGAAAGGCACCGTGGGCGAGTTGGGGGAGTTCGGGCTCATCAGAGAGCTTACTTCCCGGCTCACCACCACCCCGGCGGTCCGGCTCGGGCCGGGTGACGACGCCGCGGTGGTCGCTGCGCCCGACCGGAGGGTCGTGGCCAGTACGGACGTGCTGCTGGAAGGGCGGCACTTCCGTCGCGACTGGTCCACGGCGTACGACGTCGGCCGCAAGGCCGCCGCGCAGAACCTCGCCGACATCGCCGCCATGGGCGCGGTCCCCACCGCCGTCCTGCTCGGCCTCGTCGTGCCCGCCGAACTGCCCGCCACCTGGCCGACCGAGCTGATGGACGGCATCCGCGACGAGTGCCAGGTCGCGGGCGCCGCCGTGGTCGGCGGCGACGTGGTGCGCGGCGACACCATCACCGTGGCCATCACGGCCCTGGGCGACCTGCGCAACCACGAGCCGGTCACCCGCTCCGGCGCACAGCCCGGCGACGTCGTCGCGGTCACCGGCTGGCTCGGGTGGTCCGCCGCCGGACTCGCCGTGCTCGTCCGGGGCTTCCGCTCGCCCCGCGCCTTCGTCGAGGCCCACCGGCGCCCGGAGCCGCCGTACCACGCGGGCCCCGCCGCCGCCGGGCTCGGCGCCACGGCGATGACCGACGTCAGCGACGGCCTGATCGCCGACCTCGGGCACATCGCCGAGGCCAGCAAGGTCCGCATCGACCTGCGGACCGCCGCGATCGACGTGCCCACGCAGATGTCCGACATCGGCCAGGCGGTCGGCGTCGACCCCCTGCAGTGGGTGCTGACCGGGGGAGAGGACCACGCCATCGTGGCCACCTTCCCGCCGGACGTGAAGCTCCCGGCCCGCTGGAAGGTCATCGGCGAGGTCGTCAGCCCCTCCGCGCTGCCGCAGGTGACCGTCGACGGCGCGCCCTGGGACAAGACCGGCGGCTGGGACCACTTCGGCGACACCGAGCCCGACGAGTAGATTCGGCGGTATGCCGATACCTCCACGCGTGCTGACCGTCGCCGGATCCGACTCCGGCGGCGGTGCGGGCATCCAGGCCGACCTCAAGACGATGCTCGCCCTCGGCGTGCACGGCATGAGCGTGCTCACCGCCGTCACCGCGCAGAACTCCCGCGGGGTGCAGGGCGCCTGGCAGCTGCCCGCCGAGGCGGTGCGCGCGCAGTACCGCAGCGTCGTCGACGACATCGGCGTCCAGGCCGTGAAGACCGGCATGCTCGCCTCGGCCGAGCTCGTCGAGACCGTCGCGGAACTCCTCACCGGCCAGGGCGCCCCCGTGGTCGTCGACCCGGTGGGCATCTCCAAGCACGGCGACCCCCTGCTCGCCGCCTCCGCGCTCGACGCGCTGCGCACGAGGCTGCTGCCCGTGGCGACCGTCGCGACCCCCAACCTCGACGAGGTCGCCTGGCTCACCGGCGTCCACGTCACCACGGAGGCCGACCTGCGCCGGGCCGCCGACGCGGTGCTCTCCTTCGGGCCGCGGTGGGCCCTCGTCAAGGGCGGCCACCTCGACGGCGCCGAGGCCGTCGACCTCCTGACCGACGGCACCCGGGAACACTGGCTGCGCGCCCCCCGCCACGACAACCGCCACACACACGGCACCGGCTGCACCCTCGCCAGCGCCGTCGCCGCCGAACTGGCGAAGGGGAGCGAGGTGCCGGAGGCCGTCGCCGCGGCCAAGGACTACGTCACCGGGGCCATCGCCGCGGGCTTCCCGCTGGGCACCGGGATCGGCCCCGTGGACCACGGCTGGCGCTTCTAGACGACTTCAGGAGACGACTTCAGGAGACGACGAAGGCTCCCGGGGGCGACCCCGGGAGCCTTCTTCAACCGCGTCCGGACATGCGAAAAACCGGCCCACCCAGAGGTGGACCGGTGTCCGCTTGCTCGGGAAGGGTCAGGCGCTTCAGCGCGAGACCTTGCCGGCCTTGATGCACGAGGTGCAGGCGTTGATCCGCTTCGGCGTGCGCCCGATCACTGCGCGCACCCGCTGGATGTTGGGGTTCCAACGACGGGGGGTACGGCGGTGCGAGTGCGAAATAGCGTTGCCGAAGCCCGGCCCCTTGCCGCAGACGTCGCAGTTGGCAGCCACGGGTTACTCCAAAGACGGGTCATCCCCACTTGCGCGGGAACAACAGGCACGTACGGTGAATCCCTGCGTGCCGAAATCTGAGTGACCGGCAGTATCAGGGGATGTTCCTGATTTTCATCAGGCAACCGGAGCAGCATACATCGGCTGCTCCCGTACAACGAAACTACCATGGCCGCCCGGGACCGGCCGGGGCCGTACCGGCGGCCCGCGGCCCCCCCCCTTGCTGGCCTTTCCCGGCCCTGTCCGCGGGGTTTCCACCGGCCGCCCGCACCGGCCCGCCGCGGGACTACGCTGCCGATCACTGCCCACCGCCCCGAGGAGTCCGAGGAGGACACAGGTGCCGCACACTCCCCCAGACTCCGTCCGGGGGTGCCCCCATGCCGCCACAGTGGTACGCACCTGGTGCGCTCTGGCCCTCGACGCGCTCGGGCGGGCCCGCGAGGAGATCGACGCGATCAACGTCTATCCGGTCGCGGACGGCGACACCGGCACCAACCTCTATCTGACCGTCGAGTCCGCCGCCCGCGCGGTCGAGGCGGTCTTCGACGGCCACGCCACGGCGGGCGCCTCTTCCCGGTCTTCCCAGGGCTCCCGCGACCGGCTCCCCGGCCTCCCCGACGTCGTACGGGCCATGGCCCACGGCGCCCTCATAGGCGCGCGCGGCAACTCCGGCACGATCCTGGCCCAGCTCCTGCGCGGCATGGCGGAGGTCCTCGCGGCCGAGGAGCCCGCAGCCGGGCCCGACGGCGGGGAGGCGCTGCGCGCCGCGCTGCGGCGGGCCGTCGCGTCCGCGTACGAGGGCGTGGCCCGGCCCGTCGAGGGCACGGTGCTCACGGTCGCCGCGGCCGCGGCGAAGGCCGCCTCGGAGGCTCCCGGCGGCGCCCCGGAAGTGGCCCGCGCCGCGGACGAGGCGGCCCGCGCCGCCCTCGCGCTCACCCCCGGCCAGCTGGACGTCCTCGGCCGGGCGGGCGTCGTCGACGCGGGCGGCCTCGGCCTGGTCGAGGTCCTGGGGGCGCTGTCCCGCGCGCTGTCCGGCGAGAGCGCCCCGCCCGAGGCCCGCCGCGAGCGCGGCCACCGCGCCGGGCGGCAGGAGGCCGGAGGCGACGCGCCCGCCACGCGCGCGTGGCGCACCGGGACGGAGTCCGCGGCCGCCTGCCACCCCGCGCCCGGCGGCCACGCCACCCCGGCCTTCGAGGTGATCTACCTCCTGGACGCCGACGACACCGCCGTCGCCCGCCTGCGGACCCGTCTCGACGCGCTCGGCGACTCGCTCGTCGTCGTCGGCGGCGACGGCCTGTGGAACGTCCACGTGCACGTCGACGACGCCGGGGCGGCCGTCGAGGCCGGGATCGAGGCCGGGCGCCCGCACCGCGTCCGCATCACCCACTTCGGCCCCGCGGCCGGGGCCGCGGCCCGCACGCGGGAGCCCGTACAGCGCGCCGTGGTCACCGTCGTGCCCGGCGACGGGCTGGCCGGGCTGTGCGGGGAGGCCGGTGCCACCGTCGTCCCGGCCGGGCCGGGCGAACCGCCCGCCAGCGGCGAGCTGGTCGCGGCCATCCGGCGCGCGCACGCCCGCGAGGTGGTGCTCCTGCCCAACGACCCCGAGCTGCGCCACACCGCGGCGGCGGCCGCCGAGCAGGCCCGCACCGAAGGCGTACGCGTCGCCCTCATCCCGACCCGCTCCGCGGTCCAGGGCATCGCCGCGCTCGCCGTCCACGAGCCGGAGCGGGGCTTCGACGAGGACGTCGTCGCCATGACCGCAGCCGCGGGAGCCACCCGCTACGCCGAACTGGCCGTCGCCGAGCGGCAGTCCTGGACCATGGCCGGCGTCTGCCAGGCCGGGGACGTGCTCGGCCTCATCGACGGCGACGTGGCCGTCATCGGCACGGAGCTCGCCGCGACCGCCGAGACCGTCCTCGACCGCATGCTCGCCGCGGGCGGCGAGATGGTCACCCTGGTCCTCGGCGCGGGCGTCCCCGGCTCCGTCGCGGACCGCCTGGAGCGGCACGTACGCGAGGGCCACCTGGCCGTGGACACGGTGGTCTACCGCGGGGGCCAGCAGGCGGCGCCGCTGCTCATCGGCGTCGAGTGACGCCCCGCGCCCGCCCCGGCCCCGCCGGGAGGCGGCGGGGGAGCGCGGTTTGTCAGTGCCGTGGTGTGCAATAGGGGCGTGCCCGCGCTAGACGAACCCCTGAAGAAGATCCTCGGTGGCACCACCGCGAAGGTGATGGCCGAGCACCTCGACCTGCACACGGCCGGCGACCTGCTGCACCACTACCCGCGCCGCTACGCCGAGCGCGGCGAGCTGACCCGGCTCGCCGACCTGCCGCTCGACGAGCACGCCACTGTCGTCGCCCAAGTCGCAAAGGCCGCCATGAAGACCTTCAACCACGGCAAGGGCGTCCGCCTGGAGGTCGTGGTCACCGACGGCAGCGGCGCGCTGACCCTCGTCTTCTTCGGCCGGGGCGCCTACGCGCGGGAGAAGGAGCTGCAGCCCGGCCGCCGGGGGATGTTCGCGGGCAAGGTCTCCCTCTTCAACCGCACCCGTCAGCTCCTGCACCCCGACTACGAACTCCTCGACAAGGAGAGCGGCGCCGACGCCGCCGAGTCCTTCGCCGGGCGGCTCCTGCCGATCTATCCGGCGTGCAAGCAGTTCCAGTCCTGGAAGCTGACCAAGGCCGTCGACACCCTGCTCGACCTCTTCGAGGCCGAGGGCTGGCGTGACATCGCCGACCCGCTGCCCCCGGCGCTGCGCGACGGCCGTGGCCTCGCCGAGCTCCCGGACGCCTTCCGCAAGGTCCACCGCCCGCGCTCGAAGGCCGACATCGAGGACGCGCGGGCCCGCCTGAAGTGGGACGAGGCGTTCGTCCTCCAGGTCGCCCTCGCCCGCCGCCGGCACGCCGACTCCCAACTGCCCGCCGTCGCCCGCAAACCCGTGCCCGGCGGCCTCCTCGACGCCTTCGACGCGAAGCTCCCCTTCACCCTCACCGACGGCCAGCTCAAGGTCTCCGCGGAGATTTTCACCGACCTCGCCGCCGAACACCCCATGCACCGCCTCCTCCAGGGAGAAGTCGGTTCCGGCAAGACCATGGTCGCCCTCCGGGCCATGCTCGGTGTCGTCGACGCGGGCGGCCAGGCCGCGATGCTCGCGCCCACCGAGGTGCTCGCCCAGCAGCACCACCGGTCGGTCACCGAGATGATGGGCGAGCTCGCCGAAGGAGGCATGCTCGGCGGTGCCGAGCAGGGCACCAAAGTGGTGCTGCTCACCGGCTCCATGGGCACGGCGGCTCGGCGGCAGGCCCTGCTGGACCTGGTCACCGGCGAGGCCGGCATCGTCATCGGCACCCACGCGCTGATCGAGGACAAGGTGCAGTTCCACGACCTCGGCCTCGTCGTCGTGGACGAACAGCACCGCTTCGGCGTCGAGCAGCGCGACGCGCTCCGCTCCAAGGGCAAGCAGCCGCCCCACCTGCTGGTGATGACCGCGACCCCGATCCCGCGCACCGTCGCCATGACCGTCTTCGGCGACCTGGAGACCTCGGTGCTCGACCAGCTCCCCGCCGGGCGCTCGCCCATCGCCACCCACGTCGTGCCCGCCAAGGACAAGCCGCACTTCCTGGCCCGCACCTGGGAGCGGGTGCGCGAGGAGGCCGAGGGCGGCCACCAGGCGTACGTGGTCTGCCCGCGAATCGGCGACGACATCGCGGAGGAGGGCGACGGCGCCAAGGCTCCCAAGTCCCGCGCGAAGTCCGAGGAGGGCGAGCCGTCCGCGGAGGACCTGGCCGAGAAGCGCCCGCCGCTCGCCGTCCTCGACATCGCCGCGCAGCTGGGCGCGGGACCCCTGCGCGGGCTGCGCGTGGAGGTGCTGCACGGCCGGATGCAGCCGGAGGCGAAGGACGACGTCATGCGCCGCTTCGCCGCCGGCGAGGTCGACGTGCTCGTCGCCACCACCGTCATTGAGGTCGGGGTGAACGTGCCCAACTCCACCGTCATGGTGATCATGGACGCGGACCGGTTCGGCGTCTCCCAGCTCCACCAGCTGCGCGGCCGCGTGGGCCGCGGCTCGGCGCCAGGCCTGTGCCTGCTGGTCAGCGAGATGCCCGAGGCGAGTCTCGCGCGCGCCCGGCTGGCCGCGGTGGCCGCCACCCTCGACGGCTTCGAGCTCTCCCGCATCGACCTGGAGCAGCGCCGCGAGGGCGACGTCCTCGGCCAGGCGCAGTCCGGCGTCCGGTCGTCGCTGCGGATGCTCACGGTCATCGAGGACGAGGAGGTCATCGCCGCCGCCCGCGAGGAGGCCGCCGCGGTGGTCGCCGCGGACCCCGAGCTGACGCGACTGCCCGAGCTGCGCACGGCGTTGGACGCGCTGCTGGACCGCGAGCGCGAGCAGTATCTGGACAAGGGCTGAGCCAGGGGTGCCCAGCGGGCGGGGCGGGTACGCCCCGGCGTCGTCCGCACACCGCGGGCCGGGGGAAGCGCGCCCCGCACTCCGGGCCTGTCCGGCGATCTCGTGGTCGGTCCCGCGGGCGGTGCCGTCCGCGCACCCCCGCCGCGCGATCCGGCCCGTCCGGCGGTCGAGGACGCTCCCGCGGACTTCGTCCGGGCCCGCAAGGGCGCACCGCCGCGGGCGGCGGACGGCCCGCACCCTGGCGGCGATCCGCCGGACACGGCCTAGGCTGAGTGGACGGCGGGCCCACCCGACCCGCCGACCGACCGCGAAGGACCGAGGACCCCAATGACCCGCGTGATCGCCGGCACCGCCGGCGGACGCCGCCTGGCCGTGCCGCCCGGCACCGGCACCCGCCCGACCTCCGACCGGGCGCGCGAGGGCCTGTTCTCCACCTGGGAATCGCTCTTCGGTCCCCTGGACGGCACCCGCGTGCTGGATCTGTACGGCGGCTCCGGGGCGGTCGGCCTGGAGGCCCTCTCGCGCGGCGCCGCGCACGTCCTCCTGGTGGAGGCCGACGCCCGCGCGGTCCGCACGATCCGCGACAACGTCCGCGCCGTGGGGCTGCCGGGCGCCGAGGTGCGCGCGGGCAAGGCCGCGCAGGTCGTCGCCGGGCCGGTGCCCACGGCCCCGTACGACGTGGTCTTCCTCGACCCGCCCTACGCCGTCGAGAACGACGATCTCCGGGAGATTCTCCTCACACTCCGCGCCCAGGGCTGGCTTGCGGACGACGCGCTGGTCACCGTGGAGCGCAGCACCAGGGGCGGGGAGTTCCCCTGGCCGGACGGCTTCGAGCCCCTGAGGGCCCGTCGCTACGGCGAGGGAACGCTTTGGTACGGTCGCGCCGCTTCGACGTGCGCCGAAGAGACGACATCTCCCCGCGCGTCATGAATGGACCGGAGAGCGAGGAACCACAGTTGCGCCGCGCCGTCTGTCCGGGGTCGTTCGACCCCGTCACCAATGGACATCTCGACATCATCGCCCGCGCTTCCAAGCTGTACGACGTCGTGCACGTCGCCGTGATGATCAACAAGTCCAAGCAGGGCCTGTTCACCGTCGACGAGCGCATCGACCTGCTCCGCCAGGTCACCGCGGAGTACGGCAACGTGGAGGTGGAGGCGTTCCACGGGCTGCTCGTCGACTTCTGCAAGCAGCGCGACATCCCCGCCATCGTGAAGGGCCTGCGGGCGGTCAGCGACTTCGACTACGAGCTCCAGATGGCCCAGATGAACAACGGGCTCTCGGGCGTGGAGACCCTCTTCGTCCCCACCAACCCCACCTACAGCTTCCTGTCCTCCAGCCTGGTCAAGGAGGTCGCGGCCTGGGGCGGCGACGTCTCCCACCTGGTGCCGCCGCTGGTGCTGGAGGCGCTCGGCGAGCGGCTCGGCCGGGACTGACGGGCTGACAGCTCGTCACCCGGTGTCGGGCGGGGGTCGACTGGCCGTACAGTCGTCCCCGTTCGTGCCCATCGTCAGAAGAGAGTGGCGAGCGCCAAGGTGGACGTGCAGAAGAAGCTCGACGAGATCGTCCGGGCCGTCTCCGGCGCCCGGTCCCTGCCCATGTCGGCCTCCTGCGTCGTCAACCGGGCCGAGCTGCTCGCCCTGCTCGAGGAGGTGCGGGCCGCCCTGCCCGACTCCCTGGCCAGGGCCGAGGAGCTGATCGGGGGCCGTGAGCGGCTCGTCGCCGACGCCCGCGAGGAGGCCGAGCGGATCATCGAGTCGGCCCGTGCCCACCGCGGCTCGCTGATCTCCGACACCGAGGTCGCCCGCCAGTCCCAGGAGGAGGCCGACCGCATCCTCGCGGAGGCCCGTCGGGAGGCAGAGGAGATCCGCGCCGAGGCCGACGACTACGTCGACGGCAAGCTCGCCAATTTCGAGGTCGTCCTCACCAAGACCATCGGCTCCGTCGACCGCGGCCGGGAGAAGCTGCTGGGCCTCCCGGGCGCGGAGGGCGACCAGGGCGCGGAGGGGCTGCCCGACGACGGCCCCGAGCGCAGCGCGGACCCCGCGCTCCAGCGGCAGCGCGCCGATGCCTACGTCGACGCCAAGCTCGGCGCGGTCGCGGCCGTGCTGGCCAAGACCCTCGAAGCGGTCGGCCTGGGCCGGGAGAAGCTGACCGGCGCGCGCCCGGCGGACGAGCTCGGCGCCCACATGGCCGCCCAGGACGGCCGCCCCGGCGGCCATCACACCAGCGACGCCGACTTCCTCGCCGAGCTGGCCGCCCCCCAGGAGCCCGCCGGCCCGCCGGCCGCCCCGCCGTCCGCGCCCGCGCAGCCGGACTACTACCCGGCCCCGGCCTACGAGCCCGACCCGTACGCCTACCAGACGTCCTACGGGCAGCCCGATCCGTACGCGGTCCAGGGCGGCTACGCGCAGCACGACCCCTACGCCTGGCCTGCCCCGGCCGCCTCGGGGGGCTACGACCAGCACGGCGGCTACCCGGCTCCGGGCGGCCACCAGGGCCACGAGCAGCAGCCTCCTCAGGCTCCGCAGCACCAGCCGTCCCAGCAGCCCCAGCTCGACGAGACGAGCCTCTTCGACACGAGCATGATCGACCTCGATCAGCTCCGCCGGTACGAGCAGGGACGCTGACGGAGCCCGGGCCGCCCGCTCCGGGCTGCCGGCCGGTCGCCGATTGGGTGTACGGCGGCCCGTCGAGTATTCTGGCTCCTCGGTCGCGTGTGCATTCGCGATCAGGGCTGCCCGGGACGCGTATTCCGCGTCGGGCGGCCGTCGCCGCAGCGTAGAAAGCAGGAAACCCTGAACGCCCACCTTGATCACCGTTCCCCTCTCGTGTTCGACACACGCGAGCTGGGCCGGCGTCCCGGTGCGCTGAAGCGGGTCTCCCGTTCGATCGAGGCACCCGCCGATCTCGGTATCGAGGTCATCGGGGTCGCCGAGGGCGCGACGGTGGAGCTCGACCTCCGCCTGGAGTCGGTCATGGAAGGGGTGCTTGTCACAGGCACCGCCCGTGCACCGCTGACAGGGGAGTGCGTAAGGTGTCTGGAGCCGCTGGAGCGAGAGCTCGAAGCGGACTTCCAGGAGATGTTCTCCTACCCCGACGCCGACGCCCGGAGCCGCACCGCGGAAACGGACGACGACGCCGAGGACGACGAGGAGGACACGCTCTTCCTCGAGGACGACTTGTTCGACCTCGAACCCGTGCTGCGTGACGCGGTGGTGCTCGCACTGCCGCTGCAGCCGGTGTGCCAGGAAGACTGCCCTGGTCTGTGCTCCGAGTGCGGAGCGCGGCTGGCGGACGACCCGGAGCACCACCATGAGTCCGTCGACATTCGTTGGGCGGCACTGCAGGGACTCGCCGGGTCCAACCAGGACGGCGAGATGGACAACGCCCCCCGCTCCGGCGGGGATGACTCACAGGAGAAGTAGCCGTGGCTGTTCCGAAGCGGAAGATGTCGCGCAGCAACACGCGCCACCGCCGGTCGCAGTGGAAGGCTGCGGTCCCCACCCTGGTGGCATGCGCTAGCTGCCACGAGCCGAAGCTGCAGCACATCGCGTGCCCCAGCTGCGGCACCTACAACAAGCGCCAGGTCCTCGAGGTCTGATCGGCGGGTGACAGGCTCAATGTCAGACGCCATTACGCCGAAGAAGGCGCCGGCGGACACGGCCTCGTCTCACACGCTTCTGGAAGGGCGGCTCGGGTACAGACTCGAGACCGCCCTTCTGGTGCGTGCGCTGACTCACCGTTCCTTCGCGTACGAGAACGGCGGGCTGCCCACCAACGAGCGGCTGGAGTTCCTCGGTGACTCCGTGCTCGGCCTGGTGGTCACCGACACGCTGTACCGCATCCACCCCGACCTGCCCGAGGGTCAACTGGCCAAGCTGCGGGCCGCGGTGGTCAACTCCCGTGCGCTGGCGGAGGTCGGCCGCGGTCTCGACCTCGGCTCCTTCATCCGGCTCGGCCGGGGCGAAGAGGGCACGGGCGGCCGGAACAAGGCGTCCATCCTCGCGGACACGCTGGAAGCCGTGATCGGGGCGGTCTACCTCGACCAGGGCCTCGAGGCCGCCGGCGAGCTGGTGCACAGGCTCTTCGATCCGCTGATCGAGAAGTCCTCCAACCTCGGTGCGGGCCTGGACTGGAAGACCAGCCTCCAGGAACTGACCGCCACGGAGGGACTGGGCGTCCCGGAGTACCTCGTCTCCGAGACCGGCCCCGACCACGAGAAGACCTTCACGGCTGCTGCCCGCGTCGGTGGTGTCGCGTACGGCACCGGCACCGGCCGCAGCAAGAAGGAAGCGGAGCAGCAGGCGGCGGAAGCCGCCTGGCGCGCCATCCATGAAGCGGCGGAGGCACGGGCCAAGGCCACGGCCGAGGCCGCCCCGGGGGCCACGGCCACCGGCACCGACACCGACCCGGCGGCTTCCGAGCCCGCCGACGGTGTGCAGGGCGCGTCGCACTGACGCGTGTTCGTCCGTGATCGCCGGGCGGGTCTTCGGGCCCGCCCGGCGATCACGTTTCACCGAGTGCCCCGGGGCGCGGCCCCGGCGGGCGAACCCTCGCGAAGGAGTACCGCTGCCGTGCCCGAACTGCCCGAGGTCGAGGTCGTACGGCGCGGTGTGGCGCAGTGGGTCAGCGGGCGCACCATCGCCGACGTCGCGGTCCTGCACCCCCGGGCGATCCGCCGCCACCTGGCCGGGCCCGACGACTTCGCCGCCCAGCTGACCGGGCGCACGCTCGGCACCGCGCACCGCCGCGGGAAGTATCTCTGGGTGCCCCTCGAAGCGGCCGGGCAGGACGCTCCCGACCTGTCCCTGCTCGCCCACCTCGGGATGAGCGGCCAACTCCTCGTCCAGCCGCGGGAAGCGCCCGACGAGAAACACCTGCGGATCCGGGTCCGCTTCGCCGACACCCTCCCCACCGAGCTGCGCTTCGTCGACCAGCGCACCTTCGGTGGCCTGTCGCTGCACGAGCCCGTGCCGGGCGACCCCGACGGGCTGCCCGACGTCATCGCGCACATCGCCCGCGACCCGCTCGACCCCGCCTTCGACGAGGCCGCGTTCCACACCGCGCTGCGCCGCCGCCGTACGACCGTCAAGCGGGCCCTGCTCGACCAGTCGCTGATCAGCGGCGTCGGCAACATCTACGCCGACGAGGCGCTGTGGCGCTCCCGGCTGCACTACGACCGCCCCACGGCGACGCTGACCCGCCCGCGCAGCGCGGAGTTGCTCACGCACATCCGTGAGGTCATGAACGAGGCGCTCGCCGTCGGCGGCACGAGCTTCGACAGCCTCTACGTCAACGTCAACGGTGAATCCGGCTATTTCGACCGGTCGTTGGACGCGTACGGCCGCGAGGACGAGCCGTGCCGACGCTGCGGCACGCCGATGCGACGGCGCCCGTGGATGAACCGCTCCAGCTACTTCTGCCCCCGCTGCCAGCGCCCGCCGCGCGGGGTCTGACGCCGCCGGCGGGGCGCGTGGTCCTCCTCGCGTTCAGTAGCCCTCAATCAATAGCCCTCAGTAGCCGAAGTCCTGTGTCCACCAAGGCCCGCCCGAACCGGGGTGCACACCGATCCCCAGCGTGCGGTACTCCCGGTTGAGGATGTTCGCCCGGTGCCCCGTGCTGTTCATCCACGCCTCCATGACCGCCCTGGGGTCGGGCTGGCCGCGCGCGATGTTCTCGCCGCCGAGGTTCCCGATGCCGCGGCCGGCCGCGCGGTCCCACGGGGTGCGCCCGTCCGGGTCGGTGTGCGCGAAGAAGCCGCGCCGGGCCATGTCGTCGCTGAAGGACTGCGCCAGCGAGGCGAGCCGGGGACTGGGGGCCAGCGGCCGGGCGCCCACCTTGGCCCGCTCCTGGTTGACCAGGGCGAGGATCTGGGCGACGGGCGCGGCCTGGAGGCTGACCGCTTCGGTCGCCGTGTCCGGATCGCCGGGGTCCGCGGCGGGCAGGTCCGCGGCGGCCGTTCCGGGAACCGTGGCCGGGAGGGTGTGCGCCTCGCTGCCGGGGTCGATGCCCGATCCGTCCGGCTCGGGCGACGGCGCCTCGGAGGAGGGGTCGGAGGACGGGGGAGCGGCGTCGGTGGAGGGCGCGGGCCGCGCCTCAGGGCGCTGGGCACCGCGACTCACCGGCAGCCCGCCGCGGTCGGGGGCGGGGGCCTGCGCGCGCGGCTGCGGGTCGCTCCGGAGGACGGGCGGGTCGTCGGCCCGCACCTGCCCGCCGGGGCTGCCGCCACCGAGCTGAAGGGTGTCCCCTCCGGAGAACAGCCCCGAGGCCATCGCGACCACGCCTATGGCCATGGCCGCCGAAGCGCCGAGCAGCCCGGTCCGTACGGGGGCGCTCACCCGGCCGCGCCGCCGCGCGGTGCGGTGCCGGCCGGCATCGGTGGGTCCGCCGGGCCCGTAGGGCGGCCCGGTGTCGGAGGTCCCGTTCACCGAGAGGGTCTCGGCCGGCGGGGGAGCGGCTGCGGGGTGACCGGTGACTTGGTGGGCAGAGCGTCGATGGCGACCCATCCGCTGCCTTCCTCACGTGTTCGGCGTCGTCGTGCGTCACTCGTACGGGGGTGGGACCTGTCGACCGGCGACTGTACGGCAATAGGGCCAGGGTCTAAGCGCTTCGTATGCAATTGGTCGGTTAACGTGCAGACATGAACGAGAATGTCCGTCTGACGGCCTGGGTCCGGGGCCATGTGCAAGGTGTCGGCTTCCGATGGTTCACCCGGGAGAACGCCTTGCGGATCGGTGGGCTCGAGGGCTTCGCCTCGAATCTCGCCGACGGCCGGGTCCAGGTGGTCGCCGAGGGCGCGCGCGGAGGCTGTGAACAATTGCTCGACTGGCTGCGCGACGGGAACACGCCCGGCCGCGTGGACGGCGTCACGGAGATCTGGGACGTGCCGCGCGGCGGTTATGACGGCTTCGAGATCCGCTGACCGCACATGCCGGAGAGGGGATCTCTTCCCGGGAAAGCGGCGAGGTGAACGACCTGGAGAAGGGATGGCCGTGGGGCGCGACGGCCCTATTGATATGTCATTGGCATATGCGAACGGAAGAAATTCCCTGATGGTTGCCAACTCGCCGCACTCGTGGAAGGCTGCTGCTCAACGGATGATCTCTACGCCCCTCCGGGCCCGGGAGAGACTGCGCCGCGTATTCACCGCCGCGCACCCCTGGGACGCCCGCCGATACGGGGTGTGATCGTGTTGACCGTCAAACTTTTTGGTGAGACTCTGGAAGCCCCGCGCACCTTAGCTGTTTGGCATTGAACACCGCAGTAATGATGGCAGACACCGCGGGTGCGAATCCCTCACGACCCACACCGCTTCGGTCGGTCACTCAGTGTGGAGGACCATCCATCATGGCAAAGGCGCTTCTCGGTTACGTCGGCGGCTCCGACCCCCGAGTCCTCTCCGAGATGCGACGGCTTCAGCAGCGTGTCCAGGACCTTGAATCCGAGCTCATCCGGATGCAGGCCGAAAACGACGCGCTGACTGCCGCCGCTCACCACGGCGACTCGTTCGAGCTCGACAGCATCGACGTATCCCAGGCGGAGCCTGCGCTCGCCTGACCGCAGCCGCCCTGCCCCGGGGGCCCGGTCAGGCTGCACTGTCAGCCGCTTGAGAGTTGCAAGGGACGCTCCGGCGTCCCTTCGTCGTATCCGATGGGCCCCATCCGATCGTTGTATCACCGTGCCGTTTCCGGCCGTTTTCCTCCCGTCCCCTTGGACTGATGTGCCCTGCCCCTTCCCGGGTGAAACCGGAAAATTGAAAGGGGCAGCTTGTTGTCGCCCCCGGCTGCCTCGTGCCGGGCGGTCGTGGGGGGGCGCACGGCCGGTAGAGTCCTTCCGCGTGCACCTCAAGAGCCTGACCCTGCGAGGGTTCAAATCCTTCGCCTCCGCGACGACCCTGCGCTTCGAGCCCGGGATCACGTGCGTGGTGGGACCCAATGGCTCCGGAAAGTCCAATGTGGTCGACGCGCTTTCCTGGGTCATGGGAGAACAGGGCGCGAAGTCGCTGCGCGGCGGCAAGATGGAGGACGTCATCTTCGCCGGGACCACCGGCCGCCCCCCGCTGGGCCGCGCCGAGGTCTCGCTCACCATCGACAACTCCGACGGCGCGCTGCCCATCGACTACGCCGAAGTCACCATCACGCGGATCATGTTCCGCAACGGCGGCAGCGAGTACCAGCTCAACGGCGACACCTGCCGGCTCCTCGACATCCAGGAGCTGCTCTCCGACTCCGGCATCGGACGCGAGATGCACGTCATCGTCGGCCAGGGCCAGCTGGACTCCGTCCTGCACGCCGACCCCATGGGCCGCCGCGCCTTCATCGAGGAGGCGGCCGGCGTACTGAAGCACCGCAAGCGCAAGGAGAAGGCGCTGCGGAAGCTCGACGCGATGCGGGCGAACCTCGCGCGCGTCCAGGACCTCACCGACGAACTGCGCCGCCAGCTCAAGCCGCTCGGCCGGCAGGCCGCGGTCGCCCGCCGGGCCGCGGTCATCCAGGCGGACCTCCGCGACGCCCGGCTGCGGCTGCTCGCCGACGACCTGGTGACCCTGCGCCGCGCCCTGCACGCCGAACTCGCCGACGAGGCCGCGCTCAAGAACCGCAAGGAGGCCGCCGAGAGCGACCTGCGGGCGGCCGCGCAGCGCGAGGCCGCCCTGGAGGAGCAGGTCCGCACGCTCGCGCCGCGCCTCGCCGCGGCCCAGCGCACCTGGTACGAGCTGTCGCAGCTCGCCGAGCGGGTGCGCGGCACGATCGGCCTGGCCGACGCCAGGGTCACCAGCGCCACGTCCGCGCCCGCCGAGGAGCGGCGCGGCCGCGATCCCGAGGACCTGGAGCGCGAGGCGGCCCGGATCCGCGAGCAGGAGGCGGAGCTTGAGGCCGCGCTCGAAGCGGCGGGCACGGCCCTGGAGGAGACCACCGCGCACCGGGCCGAGCTGGAGCGCAGGCTCACCGAGGAGGAGCGGAGGCTGCGGGACGCCGCCCGCGCCGTCGCCGACCACCGCGAGGGCCTCGCCCGCCTGCACGGGCGCGTCACCGCCGCGCACGGCCGGGCCGCCTCCGCGCAGGCCGAGATCGACCGGCTGACCGCCGCCCGCGACGAGGCCCGCGAGCGCGCGGCCACCGCCGAGGAGGAGTACGAGCGGCAGCGGTCCGAGGTCGAGGGGCAGGACGCGGGCGACCTGGAGCTCGCCGCCCGGCAGGAGGACGCCAAGCGTGGGCTGGCCGCGGCCGAGGCGGCGCTGACGGAGGCCCGGGAGGCGGCGACGGCCACCGAGCGCCGCCGCGCGGCGACCGCCGCCCGCCGTGACGCGCTGGCACTCGGCCTGCGCCGCAAGGACGGCACGGGCGCGCTGCTGTCAGCGCAGGATCGTTTGTCCGGACTGCTCGGACCGGCCGCCGAGCTCCTGACGGTCGCCCCCGGCCATGAACTCCCCGTCGCCACCGCCCTGGGCGCCGCCGCCGACGCCCTCGCGGTCACCGACACCGCCACGGCCGCCGAGGCCCTGCGCCTGCTGCGCAAGCAGGACGCTGGGCGCGCGGCACTGCTGGTGACGCACGGCCTGAGCCGCGCCGACGCGCAGCGCGCCGACGCGGCCCCCGCCCCGGCACCCGCCGGCCACGGCCCCCGGCCCGCGCTCGAACTCGTCGACGGGCCCGCCGCGTTGCTGGCCGCCGTGGCGCCGCTGCTGCGGGACGTCATGGTCGTCGGGACGCTGGAGGAGGCCGAGGAACTGGTGGCCGAGCGGCCCGGATGCACGGCCGTGACCGCCGAGGGCGACCTCCTCGGGGCGCGGTTCGCGCAGGGTGGCTCCGGCGGCGCGCCCAGCCTGCTGGAGGTGCAGTCCGCCGTCGACGAGGCCACCACCGAGCTGGCCGAACTGGACACCCGCTGCGAGCAATTGGCGCTCGCCCAGCGGACGGCGGACGGGCGGCGCGCCGAGTGTGCCGCCCTGGTCGAGGAGCTGGCGGCCCGGCGCAGTGCCGCGGACCGCGAGAAGTCGCAGGTCGCCCAGGCGCTCGGGCGCCTCGGCGGACAGGCGCGCGCGGCGGCCGACGAGGCGGGCCGTACGGCGGCGGCCGTGGCCCGGGCCGAGGAGGCGCTCGTCCGCGCCACCGAGGAGGCCGAGGAACTGGCCGAGCGGCTGGTGGTGGCCGAGGAGGCGGGTCCGGAGGACACGGAGGAGCCGGACACCTCCGTACGCGACCGGCTCGCGGCCGACGGGGCCAACGCCCGGCAGACCGAGATGGAGGCCCGGCTCCAGGTCCGCACGCACGAGGAGCGGGTGAAGGCGCTCGCCGGACGGGCGGACGGGCTGGACCGGGCGGCGCGCGCCGAGCGGGAGGCGCGGGCGCGCGCTGAGCAGCGGCGCGCCCGGCTGCGCCACGAGGCGCGCGTCGCCTCCGCCGTCGCCGCGGGCGCCCGGCAGTTGCTGGCGCACGTGGAGGTGTCGGTCGTCCGTGCCGACGAGGAGCGCGGGCACGCCGAGGCGGCGAAGGGCGAACGCGAACGGGAACTGATCACGGAGCGCAACCGGGGCCGCGAGCTCAAGGGCGAGCTCGACCGGCTCACGGACTCGGTGCACCGCGGTGAGGTGCTCGGCGCGGAGAAGCGGCTGCGCATCGAGCAGTTGGAGGCCAGGGCCCTGGAGGAGCTCGGCGTGGAGCCCACGGCGCTCGTCGCGGAGTACGGGCCGGACCAGCCCGTACCGCCGTCGCCGCCGGCCGAGGGCGAGGAGCTGCCCGACGACCCGGACGACCCCAGGAACCGGCCGGTGCCCTATCTGCGGGCCGAGCAGGAGAAGCGGCTCAAGGCCGCCGAGCGGGCGTACCAGCAGCTCGGCAAGGTGAATCCGCTCGCCCTGGAGGAGTTCGCGGCGCTGGAGGAGCGGCATCAATTCCTGTCCGAGCAGCTGGAAGACCTCAAGAAGACCCGCAGCGACCTGCTCCAGGTGGTGAAGGACGTCGACAAGCGGGTCGAGGAGGTCTTCACGGAGGCGTACCACGACACCGCCCGGGAATTCGAGGGCGTCTTCTCCCGGCTCTTCCCCGGCGGGGAGGGGCGGCTCGTACTCACCGACCCGGACGACATGCTGGCGACCGGGGTGGACGTGGAGGCGCGGCCGCCGGGCAAGAAGGTCAAGCGGCTGTCGCTGCTGTCGGGCGGCGAGCGGTCCCTGACCGCGGTGGCGCTGCTGGTGGCGATCTTCAAGGCGCGGCCCAGCCCGTTCTATGTGATGGACGAGGTCGAGGCGGCGCTGGACGACACCAATCTGCAGCGGCTGATCCGGATCATGGAAGAGCTCCAGGAGAGCTCCCAGCTGATCGTGATCACCCACCAGAAGCGGACCATGGAGGTCGCGGACGCGCTCTACGGCGTGTCCATGCAGGGCGACGGAGTTTCCAAGGTCATCAGTCAGCGACTGCGTAGTTCCTGACCGCTACTTCAAGTGTTGAACACAACGCTCAGGAAGCCCTCAGGAAACTTCTTGGTTACGACCTATTGACTTAGAAAATTGAAGGCATAAGGTCTGCAACGTTGCTAATACCTTCAAGTGGTGGGCCCCCCGGAGTTGTGCCCCACTTGAAGGGCCAGCCCCCCCACGCCCGGCAATGCCGCCGGGCCTCAGGAGTACACGTTGACCAGCACTGCGATGGCGCAGGGGTCCGAGGGCCGCAAGGCCCAGCCGGACCACCTCGGCCATGTCATCTTCATCACCGCGGCCGCGGCCATGGGTGGCTTCCTCTTCGGCTACGACAGTTCCGTGATCAACGGTGCCGTCGAGGGCATCCGCGGGAAGTACGACATCGGCTCGGCCGCCCTGGCCCAGGTCATCGCGATCGCCCTGATCGGCTGCGCCATCGGCGCCGCCACCGCGGGCCGCATCGCCGACCGCATCGGCCGGATCCGCGTCATGCAGATCTCCGCGACCCTCTTCACCATCAGCGCGATCGGCTCGGCGCTGCCCTTCGCGCTGTGGGACCTCGCATTCTGGCGCGTCCTCGGCGGCATCGCCATCGGCATGGCCTCGGTCATCGGCCCGGCCTACATCGCCGAGGTCTCGCCGCCCGCCTACCGCGGCCGCCTCGGCTCCTTCCAGCAGGCCGCGATCGTCGTCGGCATCGCCATCTCGCAGCTCGTGAACTGGGGCATCCTCAACCTCGCGCACGGTGAGCAGCGCGGTCACGTCATGGGCATCGAGGCGTGGCAGCTCATGCTCGGCGTCATGGTCGTGCCGGCCGTCCTCTACGGCCTGCTGTCCTTCGCGATCCCCGAGTCCCCGCGCTTCCTGATCTCCGTCGGCAAGACCGACCGGGCGAAGGCCGTGCTGGCCGACGTCGAGGGCCACAGCGTCGACCTCGACAAGCGCGTCGCCGAGATCGAACTGGCCATGCACAGCGAGCAGAAGTCCACCTTCAAGGACCTGCTCGGCGGCAAGGCGGGCTTCCTGCCCATCGTCTGGATCGGCATCGGCCTCTCGGTCTTCCAGCAGCTCGTCGGCATCAACGTCGCCTTCTACTACTCGGCGACCCTGTGGCAGTCCGTCGGCATCGACCCGAGCGACTCCTTCCTCTACTCCTTCACCACGTCGATCATCAACATCGTCGGCACCGTGATCGCGATGATCTTCGTCGACCGCATCGGCCGCAAGCCGCTCGCGCTCATCGGCTCCGCCGGCATGGCGGTCTCCCTCGCGCTGGAGGCCTGGGCCTTCGCCTCCAAGGCCGCCGACGGCTCGCTGCCGACGACGCAGGGCACGGTGGCCCTCGTCGCGGCCCACGCGTTCGTGCTCTTCTTCGCCCTGTCCTGGGGCGTCGTGGTCTGGGTCTTCCTCGGCGAGATGTTCCCCAACCGCATCCGCGCCGCGGCGCTCGGCGTCGCCGCGTCCGCGCAGTGGGTCGCCAACTGGGCCATCACCGCGAGCTTCCCGAGCCTGTCGGACTGGAACCTCTCCGGTACGTACGTCATCTACGCGGTCTTCGCCGTGCTCTCGATCCCCTTCGTGCTGAAGTTCGTGAAGGAGACCAAGGGCAAGGCGCTGGAGGAGATGGGCTGACCACCCCGCCGCCCTCTCCTCGAAGGCCGCTGCCCCTGGCTCACCCGAGCCGGGGGCAGCGGCCGTTTGTGCCGTTTCCGCTGGGTGCGGTTGCGTGTCTTGGGCGCGGGTGCGTTGCCGGGTGCGCCTGCGGCGGGCTTTTTCCCCTACCCGCCCCTTCCCGAAACTGGGGCTTCGCCCCAGACCCCGCAACACGCTTCGCGCGTTGTCCTCAAGCGCCGGACGGGCTGGATGTGCTGGCTACGGTCCGCACCATTCAGCCCGTCCGGCGTTTGAGGACGCGGCCGTAGGCCGCTCCCGCCGCAGGCGGCGAACCGGCCTGCAGCCGGGGGGTAGGGGAACACCGCCCGCCGCAGGCGGCAACGCATACGAGAACGTCCCCTCCCGCCAAGGTCGGCGGAAGGGGACGTCCGGGTGGAACAGGGGGCGGCGGTTACGCCGTGACCTTCTCGCGAGCCGCCTCGGTCGACGGCGCCGAGGACGCCCCGGACTCACGCGGCGTCGGCAGCAGCAGCATCACCAGCGCCGCGATGGCGATCGTGGCCGCCCAGCCCAGCCCGTACTCACCGATGAACGTGCCGGAGAGCGGGCCGGCGAACCAGTCGCACTTCGTGAAGCAGGCGCCCGCGATCAGGGCGACCGCCCACGCGGTCATCGCCTGCCAGCAGAAGCCGCCCGCGTACCAGTAGCGGCTGGTGCGGCCGGTGTCCATCAGGGCCTCCGCGTCGTAGCGCACGGCGCGGACCCGGCGGCGGGCCATGTCGACGGCGTAGACGCCGATCCACGCGGAGAAGGAGACCGCGAGCAGGATCAGGAAGGTGATGAAGGAGCTGAGGAAGCTCTTGGCGACCAGCATCAGCAGCAGACCGCCGACGAGGGAGATCACGGCGTTGATGCTGACGGCCATGGCGCGCGGCAGCTTGACGCCCATCGTCTGGGCGGTGAAGCCGGCCGAGTACATCGACAGGCTGTTGATCAGCAGCATGCCCACGATCGCGGTGACGAGGTAGGGCACGGCCAGCCAGGTCGGCAGGATGTCGCCCAGGAAGGAGACCGGGTCCGGCGCCTTTGCCAGATCCGGGGTCGCGACGGCCATGACCGCGCCCATGAGCACCATCGGGACCATCACCAGACCGGCGCCGGAGACCGTCGCGCCGACGATCTTCTTGCCGGACGCCTTGTGCGGCAGGTAGCGCGCGAAGTCGGGGCCGGTGGGCACCCAGCTGATGCCACCGGCGGCGATGGTGCCGATGCCGGTGATCATCATGGCGGTGGTGCCCGCCGGCTTGGAGAAGACCTCGTTCCAGTCCATGTGGACGATCAGGTAGCCCAGCACCAGCACGGAGAAGACTCCGAAGAGGTACGTCGACCACTTGTTGCACACGTTCAGAGCCTTGCGGCCCATGCCGCTCACCAGGAAGGTGCTGGCGACGAACAGGAACAGCGTCACGACGATCAGCGCGGTGTTGCTCTTGATACCGAAGAGCAGGTCCAGAACGGTCAGTACGGCGTAGGCGCCGGTGACCGCGTTGATCGTCTCCCAGCCGAAGCGGGCGACCCACAGGATCGCGCCCGGGAAGAGGTTGCCGCGGACGCCGAAGGTCGCGCGGGAGAGCATCGCGCCCGGGGCACCGCCCCACTTGCCGGAGACCGACAGCACGCCGACCATGCCGAACGACGCGAGCGCGGCGCACCCGGCGACGATCAGGACCTGCCAGAAGTTCAGCTGGTTGAAGACGACCAGGGCCGCGCCCATGGTGAGCAGCAGCACACTGATGTTGGCGGCGACCCAGGTGGGGAACAGCTCCCGGACGCGACCGTGCCGCTCATGGTCCGGGACGGGCTCGATGCCGCGGGTTTCTATCGCGCCGTCGGACTCGGCGGGGACGACGTTGTCCATGTGGGGGGCTCCGTGCGGGTGAAGCGGGGCATAAGCCACAGCGGAAGGGCCGGGGCAGAAAGAGACGCTGCGGACTCTACGCGCGTCACAACGTCACACGCCATCGTACTTTGCTCCAACTTTGGCCAGATAGTGCCTTTGGTCCTCGTCGCTTTGTACGAATCCACAGGTCACGGAGGCGGCGGCGCGATGACGGTCGGGTGTCCGATACTGGGGACGTTATGGAAATCGTCATCCTTGCCGTAGTCATCGCTGTGGTCGCGCTCGGCGCGATCAGCGGGCTCGTGGTCAGCAGCCGTAAGAAGAAGCAGCTGCCCCCGGCCCCGCCGAGCAGCCCGTCCGTCACCGCGCCGCCCGCCGAGCCGCACGTCGGCGAGGAGGCCGAGACACCGCGCCCGGAGCCGCGCCGCACCGTCGAAGAGGTCGAGCTGCCCACGGCCGACGCTCCGGTGGCCGAGGCGCCCGTCGCGGAGCCCGAGGCCCCTGAGGTCCCCGAGGCCCCGGCGGCACCCGAGATCGAGGTCCCGGAGCCCACCGCGGGCCGGCTCGTCCGGCTGCGCTCCCGGCTCTCCCGGTCGCAGAACTCCCTCGGCAAGGGTCTGCTGACCCTGCTCTCCCGTGAGCACCTCGACGAGGACACCTGGGAGGAGATCGAGGACACCCTGCTCACCGCCGACGTGGGCGTCGCCCCGACGCAGGAGCTCGTGGAGCGCCTCCGCGAGCGGGTGAAGGTGCTCGGCACCCGCACCCCCGAGGAGCTGCGCGGCCTCCTCCGCGAGGAGCTGGTCGCCCTCATCGGCGCCGACACCGACCGCAATGTCCACACCGAGCCCGGCGTGGGCGTGAACGGCGAGGAGAAGCCCGGCGTCGTGCTGGTCGTCGGCGTCAACGGCGTCGGCAAGACCACCACCACCGGCAAGCTCGCGCGCGTCCTCGTCGCGGACGGCAAGTCCGTGGTGCTGGGCGCGGCGGACACCTTCCGCGCCGCCGCCGCCGACCAGCTCCAGACCTGGGGCGAGCGCGTCGGCGCCCGTACGGTCCGCGGGCCCGAGGGCGGCGACCCGGCGTCGATCGCCTTCGACGCGGTCAAGGAGGGCATCGCCGAGAACGCGGACGTCGTCCTCGTCGACACCGCGGGCCGCCTGCACACCAAGACCGGGCTCATGGACGAGCTCGGCAAGGTCAAGCGCGTCGTGGAGAAGCACGGCTCGGTCGACGAGGTGCTGCTCGTCCTCGACGCCACCACCGGGCAGAACGGCCTGGTACAGGCGCGGGTGTTCGCCGAGGTCGTCGACATCACGGGCATCGTGCTCACCAAGCTGGACGGCACCGCCAAGGGCGGCATCGTCATCGCGGTCCAGCGCGAGCTGGGTGTGCCGGTGAAGCTGGTGGGCCTGGGCGAGGGCGCGGACGACCTCGCGCCGTTCGAACCGGGGGCGTTCGTGGACGCCTTGATCGGCGACTGACCGGGACGCGTCCCGCGCAGACGTCAGGGCCCCGCGGCCGTCCGGCCGCGGGGCCCTGACGCGTATGCGGGGCTCGACGGGCTCAGCGGCACAGCGGCGCGCGGTGGCAGACGTATGCCAGCGTGCCCAGCAGCAGCCGTGCCTGCGGTGGCCGGCCCGCCGTGTCGAGGGCCGGCGGGCGCAGCCAGCGCATCGGGCCGAGGCCCGCGAGGTCGGAGGGCGGCGCGGTGATGTGGTCGCCCGGACCGAGGCAGCGGAGGTCGAGCCGGGCGTCGTCCCAGCCCATGCGGTAGAGGAGCTGGGGGAGTTCGGCGGCGGCGCCGGGGGCCACGAAGAACAGGGCCCGCCCGTGTGGGGTGAGGGCCACCGGGCCGAGCGGCAGCCCCATGCGCTCGAGCCGGGCGAGGGCGTGCCGCCCGGCTGTCTCGGCGACCTCCAGCACGTCGAACGAGCGGCCCACGGGCAGCAGCACGGCGGCGCCCGGCACCTCGCCCCACGCGGCCGCGGCGGCGTCGAGGGTGGCGCCCGCCGGGACCGGCGGGGCGAAGGAGAGCGGATGCGCGCCGGGGTCCGGGCAGTCGGCGGCGCCGCAGGAGCAGGCCGGGCGGCCGCCGCGGGAGGCGCGGGCGCCCGGGACCACATCCCATCCCCACAGGCCGGTGTACTCCGCCACCGCTGTCACGGTCTCGGACGCGCGTCCGCGGCGCCGAGAGCCCGAGCGCAGGTCCCGGATGCCGCCGATAGTGAAGCCCATGCCCCCTCCAACGGGTCGTGCTCGCCGATGGTTACGACTCGGAGTGTCTCGAACACGGATGGTCGTCGAAGCCCTCCATGCGACGGCGTGACGGTGCGCGACCCAGGGTGCGCCGCCGTGCGTGCGCCGTGGCGCGCATCGGTCCGACCCGCTCCTGATCGGTATGTGTCAAGTCAATCGCGTGGAGGTGCGGTTGAGTTCATTCCTTGGGGTGGCGAATGGTGGCGTTTCCTGGACTGCCCTCGCGTGATCAGTGATCGTAGGATTACTTTCGGTGCACGAACCTCGGAGATGCACCCGCCGACTGCCACACGTCGGAGGCGCGGCCCGTATCGCCGCCCGGCCGCACAACCCCCGGCCGGGGTTGGAGCATCACCGGACAGGCCGCCGCAGTGGCGGCAAGCTGTTTGCGGTTCACGCACTGATACAGAGTTCGGGATGGGGGCTTCCAGGTGGGCGGCAACGGCAGCGGCACCGGTGGTGCCGAGAAAGCTGAGAAGGCCGGGTCCGACCGGGCCGAGAAGCGTCCCAACGAGCAGTTGGGCTCCTGGTTCCTGCGCAGCGGCTGGTCCAAGGGCGAGCTGGCGCGCCAGGTCAACCGCAGGGCGCGGCAGTTGGGCGCCCACCACATCAGCACGGACACCTCGCGGGTGCGCCGCTGGCTCGACGGCGAGCAGCCGCGCGAGCCGATTCCCAAGATCCTCTCCGAGCTGTTCTCCGAGCGCTTCGGCTGCGTCGTCGGCGTCGAGGACATCGGGCTGCGGGCCGCGCACCAGTCGCCTTCCGTGGCCGGTGTCGACCTGCCCTGGGCCGGCCCGCAGACCGTCGAGCTGATCAGCGAGTTCTCCCGCAGCGACCTGATGCTGGCCAGGCGCGGCTTCCTCGGCGCCTCGCTCGCCCTCGCCGCGGGCCCCTCGCTCATCGAGCCGATGCAGCGCTGGCTCACACCCGGCCCCGTCGGCCGGGATCTGCACAGCGTGCAGGACCGCTCCCCGCGCGCGTCCCGGCTCTCCGCGCCCGAGCTGGATCTGCTGGAGTCCACGACCGTGATGTTCCGGCAGTGGGACGCCCAGTGCGGCGGCGGGCTGCGCCGCAAGGCCGTGGTCGGGCAGCTCCACGAGGTGACCGACCTGCTCCAGGAGCCCCAGCCGGAGGCCACCTCCAAGCGGCTGTTCAAGGCCGCCGCCGAACTGGCCCAGCTGGCGGGCTGGATGAGTTACGACATCGGCCTCCACCCCACAGCGCAGAAGTATTTCGTGCTCGCCCTGCACGCCGCGAAGGAGGCCGGCGACCGCCCCCTCGGGTCGTACATCCTCTCCAGCATGGGCCGCCAGATGATCCACCTCGACCGGCCCGACGATGCCCTGGAGCTCATTCACCTCGGGCAGTACGGCTCGCGGGAGACCGCCACCGCCCGCACCCAGGCGATGCTCTACGCCGTGGAGGCCCGCGCCTACGCCAACATGGGCCAGCCCGCCAAGTGCAAGCGCGCGGTCACCATGGCGGAGGACTGCTTCGCCGACTCCGGCTCCGGTGACGACGACCCCGACTGGATCCGCTTCTTCTCCGAGGCCGAGCTCAACGCCGAGAACGCCCACTCCTACCGCGACCTCGCCTATGTGGCCGGCCGCAGCCCCACGTACGCCTCGCTCGCCCGGCCCAAGATGGAGCGCGCGGTCGAGCTCTTCGAGCAGGACGGCGACCACCACCGGTCGTATGCACTCAATCTCATCGGCATGGCCACCGTGCACCTGATGCAGCGCGAGCCGGAGCAGGCGACCGTCGTGGCCGGCAAGGCCCTGAAGATCGCCAAGCAGGTGCGCTCGGAGCGGGTCAACAACCGCCTGCGCAAGACCGTGGGCACCGCCGCCCGTGACTTCGGCGAGGTGCACGAGGTCGTCGCCCTCACCGAGCAACTCGGCATCCACCTGCCGGAATCCCCGGAAGCCGTGCAGGCGGTCTGACCCCGCCACCGTCCCGGCCGATCTCCATACGTCCCTTCCGACCCCCGACCCCGACCGCGGCGACCCTCCCGTACAGCCCGACTCGGCTCCCCCACGCCAGGTCCGACAGGGCGGTCGCCGCGGCCGGTCCGAGCCTCCATGGACCGCAGCCGCGAAGCACCGCACGTCGCGGGCCGATCCACCGCAGTTCATCGCGGTGTAACACCTACGACGCCATCGTCATCCCGGTGAAACAACCGGCCGCACCGGCTGAAACCGCGCTGCGTCAACCTCTTGGCGAAACCCGGCCCGCTGACAACCCGCCCGTACGGGCCGCCGCTTTCGAGGAGACGTCGCGTGAATGGCGCAGATACCGCATTCGTATTGATCAGTGCCGCGCTCGTGATGCTGATGACCCCGGGCCTGGCCTTCTTCTACGGCGGCATGGTGCGGGTCAAGAGCGCGCTCAACATGCTGATGATGTCGTTCATCTCGCTCGGCATCGTCACCGTGCTGTGGGTGCTCTACGGCTACTCACTCGCCTTCGGCGACGACGTCGGCGCCGGGCTGCTCGGCAATCTCGACCACATCGGCCTCAAGGGCATCAGCCCGGAGACGCTGACCGGCAAGGGCGGCATCCCGGTCTTCGCCTTCGCCCTCTTCCAGCTGATGTTCGCCGTCATCACCCCCGCCCTGATGAGCGGGGCGCTCGCCGACCGTGTGAAGTTCAGCGCCTGGGCCCTCTTCATCACCCTCTGGGTGTCGGTCGTCTACTTCCCCGTCGCCCACTGGGTCTGGCAGCCCGGCGGCTGGCTCTTCAAGCTGAAGGTGATCGACTTCGCGGGTGGCACGGCCGTCCACATCAACGCGGGCATCGGCGCCCTCGCCGCCGTGCTCGTCGTCGGCAAGCGCATCGGCTTCAAGAAGGACCCCATGCGGCCGCACAGCCTGCCGCTGGTGATGCTCGGCGCGGCACTGCTGTGGTTCGGCTGGTTCGGCTTCAACGCGGGCTCCGCGCTCGCCGCCAACGGCACCGCGGCCAACATGGCGCTCAACACCCAGGTGGCGACCGGCGCCGCCATGATCGGCTGGCTCGCCTACGAGCGCGTCCGGCACGGCGCGTTCACCACCCTCGGCGCGGCCTCCGGCGCCGTCGCCGGCCTGGTCGCCATCACGCCCTCCGGCGCCGCCGTCAACGCCTTCGGCGCGCTCCTCATCGGCGTGGTCGCCGGCGCGGTCTGCTCCTGGGCCGTCGCCCTGAAGTTCAAGCTCGGCTTCGACGACTCGCTCGACGTGGTCGGCGTCCACCTCGTCGGCGGCGTCATCGGCACCCTCCTCGTCGGCGTCCTCGCCACCGGCGGCATCGGCGGTGCCACCCAGCTCGGACGGCAGGCCGTCGGCGCGTTCGCGGTGCTCGGCTACTCCTTCACCGTCTCCTGGCTCCTCGCCAAGCTCGTCGACAGGCTCATCGGCTTCCGGGCCACCGAGGACGACGAACTGAGCGGCATCGACCAGGCGTTCCACGCCGAGACCGCCTACGACTTCAGCGCGGTTGGTGGCGTCTCGGCGGTCACCCGGACCGTCGCGCACCCCCCGTCGGCCCTGTCCTCGGAGGACGGTCACGGCGCATCGGGCCACACTCCGGACAACGGCACGGCACAGCACAAGAAGGTGGACGCATGAAGCTCATCACCGCGGTCGTCAAGCCGCACATGGTCGACGACATCAAGGCGGCGCTGCGGAGCTTCGGCGTGCGCGGCATGACCGTCAGCGAGGCCAGCGGGTCCGGCCGCCAGCGCGGCCACACCGAGGTCTACCGCGGCGCCGAGTACACCGTCGACCTCGTGCCGAAGATCCGGATAGAGATCCTCACCGAGGACCACGACACCGAGGACGTCGTCGACATCATCGTGAAGGCCGCCCGCTCCGGCGACACCGGCAAGATCGGCGACGGCAAGGTGTGGGTCGTCCCGGTCGAGGACGTCGTCCGCGTGCGCACCGGCGAGCGCGGCCCGGACGCCCTGTAGGCCGCGGCCGTTCGACGCCCCGCCGGACACGGATCGGCCGGCCCCCTTCCCAGAGCACTCCCAAGGAGCCCTGACGTGACGGACACCGGTTCCCCGGCGACCGGCTCGCAACCCGGCGGTTACGCGGCGGCCCGGCTGCGCCTCCTGCACCAGGGGAGGTCGGCCGGGTCGCCGCGGCGCGCCGCCCTCGCACGGCTCACCGACCAGTGGCTGTCGGCCCTGCTGGGCGAGACGCACGGCGTGGCACTCGTGGCCGTCGGCGGCTACGGCCGCGGCGAGCTGTCGCCGCGCAGCGACCTCGACGTCCTGCTGCTGCACGACGGTTCGGCGGACCCGGCGAAGATCGCGGCGATCGCCGACCGCGTCTGGTACCCCGTATGGGACATGGGCCTCGCGCTCGACCACTCCGTGCGCACTCCGGCCGAGGCGCGCCGGACCGCCGCCACCGACCTCAAGGTCCACCTCGGGCTCCTCGACGCCCGCCACCTCGGCGGCGACGAGCACCTCACGGCCGGGCTGCGCGCCACCGCCTACGCCGACTGGCGGGCCCAGGCCCCCGCCCGGCTGCCGGAGCTGCGCGAGCTCGGGGAGGAACGGGCCAGGCTCCAGGGCGAGTTGCGCTTCCTGCTGGAGCCCGACCTCAAGGAGGCGCGCGGCGGCCTCCGGGACGCCACCGCCCTGCGTGCCGTCGCCGCCTCCTGGCTCGCGGACGCGCCCCGCGAGGGCCTGGAGAGCGCCCGCGCCCTGCTGCTCGACACCCGCGACGCCCTCCACCTGGTCACCGGCCGCGCCACCGACCGGCTGGCCCTCCAGGAACAGGACCAAGTGGCCGCCGCCGTCGGCCTCCCCGACGGCGACACCCTGCTGCGCGAGGTCTACGAGGCCGCCCGCACGGTCTCCTACGCCGCCGACGTCACCTGGCGCGAGGTCGGACGCGTCCTGCGCGCCCGGTCGGCCAGGCCGCGCCTGCGGCGGATCCTCGGCGGGCGCGGCGGCCGCGGCGGGTTCGTGGAGGCGGAGCGCCTGCCGCTCGCCGAGGGCGTCGTCGAGCAGGACGGCGAGGCGGTCCTCGCCCGTGCGGCACGGCCCGAGCGCGACCCGGTGCTGCCGCTGCGCGCCGCGGCCGCCGCCGCGCAGGCGGGGCTGCCGCTGTCGCCGCACGCCGTGCGCCGGCTGGCCGCCACGGCGGGCCCGCTGCCGGTGCCCTGGCCGGACGAGGCGCGCGAGGCGCTGATCACCCTCCTCGGCGCGGGCGCGCCCACCGTCGAGGTCTGGGAGGCACTGGAGGCGGAAGGGATCATTTCGCGGCTGCTGCCCGAGTGGGAGCACGTCCGCTGCCGCCCGCAGCGCAACGCCGTGCACCGCTGGACCGTCGACCGGCACCTGATCGAGACGGCCGTCCGGGCCGCCGCCCTCGCGCGCGACGTCGGCCGCCCCGATCTGCTCCTCGTCGCCGCCCTGCTGCACGACATCGGCAAGGGCCGCCCGGGCGACCACTCGGTGGTGGGGGAGGCCCTCACCCGCGACATCGCCGCCCGGCTCGGCTTCGGCCCGGCGGACACCGACACCCTCGCCACGCTCGTACGCCACCACCTGCTGCTCGTCGACACCGCCACCCGGCGCGACCTCGACGACCCGGCGACCATCCGGACCGTCACCGACGCCGTCGCGCGCACCGACACCCTGGAACTGCTCCACGCGCTCACCGAGGCCGACGCCCTCGCCACCGGGCCCGCCGCCTGGAGCGCCTGGCGGGCCTCGCTGGTGGCCGGCCTCGTCCGCCGCGCCGCGGCCGCGCTCACGGGCGACGCCCCGGGCCGTACGCGGGCCGAGCCGCCGGGCGCCGGGCACGAGCGCCTGGTGGCCGAGGCGCTGCGCACCAAAGGCGTCGTGCTGGAGCTGCGCGAGCGGCCGGAGGGCGAGGACGCCCGCGACGGTTCGGTCACGGTGGGCGTGGAACTGGCCATCGCCGTCCCCGACCGTTCGGGAGTGCTGCCCGCGACCGCCGGCGTGCTCGCGCTGCACCGGCTGACGGTCCGCGCGGCGGACCTGCGGTCGGTCGGGGGCGCGCTGCTGCTGCGATGGCGGGTGGCCGCGGAGTTCGGCTCCCCGCCGGAGTCCGTGCGGCTGCGGAACGACCTCGTACGGGCCCTGGACGGCGGACTCGACCTCGTCGGGCGGCTCGCGGAGCGGGAGGCGGCGTACGCCAGGCGGCGCCGGGGCGTGCACGCGCCGCCCCGGGTGACGGTGGCCGCCGGTGGCTCACGGGACGCGACGGTCCTGGAGGTACGGGCCCAGGACGCCCCTGGCCTGCTGCACCGCATCGGGCGGGCCCTGGAGGACGCGGGGGTGTGGGTGCGGAGCGCGCACGTGAGCACGCTCGGGGCCAATGTGGTGGACGCCTTCTATGTGACGGGGATGGACGGCAGGCCGCTGCCCGACGTGGAGGCGACGGCGGTGGCGGAGGCTGTGGAGGCGGCATTGGCCTGAGCGGGGCCGTGGGCACGGCTGTTCCCCAGGCACACCTGCGAGCGCGGAGGCACCGCGCCGTTCCCCGCCCCCTCCCGTCCCCTCCGGTCCTGTCCGGTCCCGTTCGTCATATCCGGTAGGCGAGGACACCGGGTCGGCGGGGCCAGATACTCTGGAGGGCGATTCACCCCGCCCCCGACCCCGAGGACCGACGAGCGCTGTGTTCGATACTCTTTCCGACCGCTTGGCGGACGTATTCAAGAACCTCCGGAGCCGGGGCCGACTGTCCGAGGCGGACATCGACGCCACCGCCCGCGAGATCCGTATCGCGCTGCTCGAAGCGGACGTCGCCCTGCCGGTCGTCCGCGCGTTCATCCGCCAGGTCAAGGAGCGGGCCAACGGCGCCGAGGTCTCCGCGGCGCTGAACCCCGCCCAGCAGGTCATCAAGATCGTCAACGAGGAGCTCATCGGCATCCTCGGTGGCGAGACCCGCCGGCTGCGCTTCGCGAAGACCGGCCCGACGGTCATCATGCTCGCCGGTCTCCAGGGTGCCGGTAAGACCACCCTCGCCGGAAAGCTCGGCTTCTGGCTCAAGGGCCAGGGCCACGCCCCGCTGCTGGTCGCCTGTGACCTCCAGCGCCCCAACGCCGTCAACCAGCTCTCCGTCGTCGCCGAGCGTGCGGGTGTCGCGGTCTACGCGCCGGAGCCGGGCAACGGCGTCGGCGACCCGGTGCAGGTCGCCAAGGACTCGATCGAGTTCGCGAAGTCCAAGCAGTACGACGTGGTCGTCGTCGACACCGCCGGCCGCCTCGGCATCGACGCCGAGCTGATGCAGCAGGCCGCGGACATCCGCGACGCCGTCGGCCCCGACGAGGTCCTCTTCGTCGTCGACGCCATGATCGGCCAGGACGCGGTCAACACCGCCGAGGCGTTCCGCGACGGCGTCGGCTTCGACGGCGTGGTGCTCTCCAAGCTCGACGGTGACGCCCGCGGTGGTGCCGCCCTGTCGGTCGCGCACGTGACCGGCAAGCAGATCATGTTCGCCTCCAACGGCGAGAAGCTGGACGACTTCGACGCGTTCCACCCGGACCGCATGGCGTCCCGCATCCTCGGCATGGGCGACATGCTCAGCCTCATCGAGAAGGCCGAGCAGACCTTCAGCCAGGACGAGGCCGAGAAGATGGCGGCCAAGCTGGCGAAGGGGCCGAAGGAGTTCACGCTCGACGACTTCCTGTCCCAGATGGAACAGGTCCGCAAGATGGGCTCCATCTCGAAGCTCCTCGGCATGCTGCCCGGCATGGGGCAGATCAAGGACCAGATCAACAACCTCGACGAGCGCGACGTCGACCGCACCGCCGCGATCATCAAGTCGATGACCCCGGCCGAGCGCCAGGACCCCACGATCATCAACGGCTCGCGCCGCGCCCGTATCGCCAAGGGCTCGGGCGTGGACGTCAGCGCGGTCAAGAACCTGGTGGAGCGCTTCTTCGACGCCCGCAAGATGATGTCCCGCATGGCCCAGGGCGGCGGCATGCCGGGGATGCCCGGGATGCCGGGCATGGGCGGCGGCGCGGCCCGTAAGAAGAAGCAGGTCAAGCAGGCCAAGGGCAAGCGCAAGAGCGGCAACCCGATGAAGCGCAAGGCCGAGGAGGAGGCCGCGGCCGCGCGCCGCGAGCAGCAGGCGGCCAACCCGCTGGGCCTGCCCGCCGCGGACCAGGAGCCGCAGAACTTCGAACTCCCCGACGAGTTCAAGAAGTTCATGGGCTGATCCCGTCGTACGGCACACGCAGTGGCCCCCTACGGTCGACCGTAGGGGGCCACTGCGTGTGTAACGGGCAGGGTCAGACGCGGGCTATGAGATAGCGGAAGACGTTGGGCATCCACACGGTGCCGTCGTGGCGCAGGTAGGGGTGGAGCGCCTCGGAGAGTTCCTTGGTGACCTGCTCCTCGTCCGTGGCCTCGATCGCCGCGTCGAAGGCGCCGGTCGAGAGCATCCCGCGCACCGCGCTGCCCAGGTCGGCGTAGCCGTACGGGCAGGCCACGCGGCCCGATCCGTCCGGGCGCAGCCCGGCGCGCTGGGCCAGGTTCTCCAGGTCGTCGCGGCCGCTCGGCCGCCAGCGGGAGGGCGCGCACATGGGGTCCGCGAGCCGGGCCGCGACCCGGAGCGCCCCCGAGGCGGCGCAGCGCTCCTGCGGGCCCCAGCCGGCCAGGACGACGGGCGCGCCGTATTCGGCGCAGGCGGCCGCCTTGGCGAGGGCGCCCGCCAGGTGGTGGGCGCTGCCGCCCGCGCAGTACAGCGGGTCGAAGGCCGTGACCAGGTTGAAGGGGGGAGCACCGGGCTCGGTGACGGATTCGGGGCCGCCGTGCCCGAGGCGCGCGCCGCGCCCGGCGCGGCCGCCCTCGGGGGACAGCCGTTCGTGGGCCAGCTCCAGCCGCCGCCGGTCGGAGTCGACGCCGCAGACCGTGGCGCCCCGGGCCGACGCCATCAGCAGGGCCAGCCCGGAGCCGCAGCCCAGGCTGAGCAGCCGGGTGCCGGAGGAGACCTCCAGCCGTTGGTACACCGCTTCGTAGAGCGGCACCAGCATCCGTTCCTGGATCTCCGCCCAGTCGCGGGCCCGGGAGCCGGGCGACGCAGCGGACGGCCGGTGCCGCCGCACGAGCGTTGGTGTCATCGAAAGCGCCCCAATCCGCCGAGAGACGTATGTGTGCCGAATCGGCCCCCCGATGTGCTGCCGTGCGCGCGCCGCTGTGAAGCACCCCCGTATGCCAGAGAACTCCGCTTCCGTCCCCGAGTCCAGGGGGTGGCGCGAGAAGCTTCCCGTCCGCCCACGATGGCATGTGCCGGGCGCGCTCGCACGGGCAGGACACGGGCAGCACACGGGCAGGAGGAGCGGCGGCCCGCCGGTGGCCGCGGGGTCGCGGGGAGGGGATTCACGCTCGGGCGGATCGGCCCCGTACCATTCGCCCCATGGCAAAGGCTCCCATTCTCACCCCCCAGGCGGAAGACTTCCCGCGCTGGTACCAGGACTTGATCAACAAGGCCGAGCTGGCCGACAACGGCCCGGTGCGCGGCACCATGGTCATCCGCCCGTACGGGTACGGGCTCTGGGAGCGCATGCAGCAGGAGATGGACGCGCGCATCAAGGACGCGGGCGCCTCCAACGCGTACTTCCCGCTGTTCATCCCGCAGTCCTACCTGACGCGGGAGGCCGAGCACGTCGAGGGCTTCGCGCCCGAGCTCGCGGTCGTCACGCACGGCGGCGGCAAGGAGCTCGACGAGCCGGTCGTCGTCCGGCCCACCTCCGAGACGATCATCAACGAGTACTTCTCCAAGTGGGTGCAGAGCTACCGCGACCTGCCCCTGCTGATCAACCAGTGGGCCAACGTGGTGCGTTGGGAGATGCGCCCGCGCGTCTTCCTGCGCACGAGCGAGTTCCTCTGGCAGGAGGGCCACACCGCCCACGCCACCTACGAGGACGCGCGCGACTACGCGGCCCGCATCCACCGCGACGTCTACTACGACTTCATGGTGAACGTGCTCGGCATCGACGTCGTGCTGGGACGCAAGACGGCCAAGGAGCGCTTCGCGGGTGCCATCAACACCCTCACGCTCGAGGGCATGATGCGGGACGGCAAGGCGCTCCAGATGGGCACCAGCCACGAGCTCGGCCAGAACTTCGCCAAGGCGTTCAACACCTCCTACCTGTCCAAGGACGGGCAGCAGGAGATGGTCTGGCAGACCTCGTGGGGCGTCTCGACCCGTATGGTCGGCGGTCTGATCATGTCGCACGGCGACGACAGCGGCCTGCGGGTGCCGCCGCGCCTCGCCTCTGTCCAGGCCGTCGTCCTGGCGATCAAGGGTGACGACGCCGTGATCGCCAAGGTCCGCGAGATCGGTGACCAGCTGAAGGCCGCCGGAATCCGGGTGCAGGTCGACGACCGCACCGACACCCCCTTCGGCCGCCGTGCCGTGGACTGGGAGCTCAAGGGCGTTCCGGTGCGCATCGAGGTCGGCCCGCGCGACCTGGAGAACGGCACCGCGATGCTGGCCCGCCGGATCCCCGGTGGCAAGGCGCCGGTCCGCCTCGACGAGCTGGTCGCGCTGCTGCCGAAGGTCCTGGAGGAGGACCAGGAGCTGCTGCTGACCCAGTCGCGCGAGCGCCGCGAGTCGCTGACGTCCGACGTGCGCACCATCGACGAGGCCGCGGAGGCCGCCGTCGCCGGTGGCTGGGCGCGGATCCCGTGGGCGGACCTCGGCCCCGAGGGCGAGGCCAAGCTCGCCGAGCAGGCGGTGTCCGTGCGCTGCCTGATCGCCGAGGACGGCTCGGTGCCGGACGCCGACGACGCCCCGGGCACGATCGCGATCGTCGCGCGCGCCTACTGACCGCGCCGCTCCCCGCGCCGGTCGCGTACGGCCGGCGCGGGGAAAGGTCGAGGAAGGGTCAGGGAAGGGCCGAGGAAGCGCCGACGCCCGGAATGTATTGCTCCGGGGCGGGCAGGCGTACGGAAGCGCATGGGGGCGCACGCCCCCTGATGCGCGCTTACTCGTGAGTCAGTACGTCCCATGTTGCGAACGGGTGCGCGGGTTCTCCATAGATCTGCGCACCCGCCCTCGTCAGGACGCATGAGCGTGAAACTGACTGGTACGTGCAAATTATTTGGGATGGCCCGGTATCGGAACACCGGGCCATCCCTGCTCGTTGTCACGACGTGAGCACGACACCACCTGTTCTCGCCGCAGAGCTGGCGCAGGCGTGGGCCGACATTCAGCGGTACCACCCCGAGCTGCCGGATCTAGCCGCGCCCGAATCGTTGATCGGAGAATCGTCGTCCGCCTGCGGCGCCGAGCTCTCCTTCGAACGGCTGCTGCACGAGGCAGTGCACGGCATCGCGGCCGCCCGCGGTGTCCGTGACACCTCTCGTGCGGGCCGCTACCACAATCGCCGGTTCCTGGCGATCGCCGAGGAGCTGGGCCTCGACCACGGGGACGAGCCGCATCCCAGCAGCGGCTTCTCGCTGGTCGTGCTCAACCCGGAGGCGCGCAAGCGCTACCGCCCCACCATCGAGAGACTCCAGCGCGCCCTGAAGGCGCACACGGTCGCCACCACCGCCGACACCTCGCGCACCTTCCGGGGTCCGGCGGCGCGGCACGGCTCCTCCGGCGGGGGAGTGCGGGTCAAGGCGGTGTGCGATTGCGGGCGCAATGTCCGCGTTGTGCCTTCCGTGCTCGCGCAGGCGCCGATCATGTGCGGCGGCTGCGGGCAGCCCTTCCGCATCCCCGAGGCCGTATCGGTCGGCTGACCTGGAGCGGTGTGGCACAATGGGACGCTGTACTCGACAGTCGCATAGGACCCCTCTCTCCTCCGGCTGACGCGTCCATCGGGCACCCCGAGTACCGCAACCCCACGTGGCATCTCGTTGTGCCCAACCACGTCAAGACCAGGAGACACCACTCCAGTGGCAGTCAAGATCAAGCTGAAGCGTCTGGGCAAGATCCGTGCGCCTCACTACCGCATCGTCGTCGCCGACTCCCGTACCCGCCGTGACGGCCGGGCCATCGAGGAGATCGGTCTGTACCACCCGGTGCAGAACCCCTCGCGCATCGAGGTCAACGCCGAGCGTGTCCAGTACTGGCTGAGTGTCGGCGCGCAGCCGACCGAGCCCGTCATGGCCATCCTCAAGGTCACCGGCGACTGGCAGAAGTTCAAGGGTCTGCCGGCCCCGGCCCCGATGCTCCTCCCCGAGACCAAGGAGGACAAGCGTCGCGCGTTCGACGAGTTCGCCAAGGGTCTCGAGGACAGCGCCGCGAAGGGTGAGGCCATCACCCCGAAGGCCAAGAAGTCGGAGAAGAAGGACGAGGCCGCCGCGGCCGAGTCCGCTGAGTCGACCGAGGCCTGAGGATGCTCGAGGAGGCCCTTGAGCACCTCGTGAAGGGCATCGTCGACAACCCCGACGAGGTGCAGGTCGCGTCGCGTAACTTGCGGCGCGGGCGCGTGCTGGAGGTCCGGGTCCACCCCGACGACCTCGGCAAGGTGATCGGCCGTAACGGCCGCACCGCGCGCGCACTGCGCACCGTCGTGGGCGCCATCGGCGGCCGTGGTATCCGCGTCGACCTCGTCGACGTGGACCAGGCCCGCTGAGAAGCGATTGAGCACCGGCACGGGCCGGGAGGGGCTTATGGCCCCTCCCGGCCCGTTGTCGCGTTCGCTCGTCGTGTTCGTACGGAGAAGCAGAGAAGGAACGGCATGCAGCTGGTAGTCGGCAGGATCGGCCGCGCCCATGGGATCAAGGGTGAGGTCACCGTTGAGGTGCGCACGGACGACCCGGAGCTGCGGCTCGGGCCGGGCGCCGTGCTGGCCACGGACCCCGCCGGAGTGGGCCCGCTGACCATCGAGACCGGGCGGGTGCACAGCGGTCGGCTGCTGCTGCGCTTCGCCGGCGTCAAGGACCGTACGGGCGCCGAGGCGCTCCGCAACACGCTCCTGATCGCCGAGGTGGACCCCGAGGACACCCCCGAGGACCCCGAGGAGTTCTACGACCACCAGCTGATGGACCTCGACGTCGTCACCGCCGACGGCACCGTGATCGGCCGGATCACGGAGATCGCGCACCTGCCCTCGCAGGACCTCTTCATCGTGGAACGGCCCGACGGCGCCGAGGTCATGATCCCCTTCGTCTCCGAGATCGTCACGGAGATCGACCTCGACGCGCAGCGTGCGGTCGTCGACCCGCCGCGCGGCCTGATCGACACCGAGCAGGCCGAGGTCGCGAGCTCCCGCGACGCCGAGGCCGAGGGCGACGGCGCCCAGGGCGAGGACACCACGGCGAAGGGTGACGCGTGATGCGGCTCGACGTCGTCACGATCTTCCCCGAGTACCTGGAGCCGCTGAACGTCTCGCTCGTCGGCAAGGCCCGCGCGCGCGGGCAGCTGGACGTCCGCGTCCACGACCTGCGGGACTGGGCGCACGACAAGCACAACACCGTCGACGACACCCCGTACGGCGGCGGTCCCGGCATGGTGATGAAGCCCGAGCCCTGGGGCGAGGCGCTCGACTCCGTCATCGCCTCCGGGGAGGGCCTGCCGACCCTGGTCGTGCCCACGCCCAGCGGCAAGCCGTTCACCCAGCAGCTCGCCGTCGAGCTGTCCGAGAAGCCGTGGCTGGTCTTCACCCCCGCCCGCTACGAGGGCATCGACCGCCGTGTCATCGAGGAGTACGGCGACCGCCTCGACGTGCGCGAGGTCTCCATCGGCGACTACGTGCTGGCCGGCGGCGAGGCGCCCGTGCTGGTGATGGTCGAGGCCATCGCCCGGCTGCTCCCCGGCGTCCTGGGCAACGCGGAGTCCCACCGGGACGACTCCTTCGCCCCCGGCGCCATGGCCGACCTCCTCGAAGGCCCCGTCTACACCAAGCCGCCCGAGTGGCGCGACCGCGGTATCCCGGACGTCCTGGTGAGCGGCCACCACGGCAAGATCGCCCGCTGGCGCCGTGACGAGGCGTTCCGGCGCACGGTCGCGAACCGGCCCGACCTGATCGAGCGCACCGACCCGGCGGCCTTCGACAAGAAGGACCGCGAGATGCTCTCGATCCTGGGCTGGGGCCCGGGCCCCGACGGCCGATTTGGGCGAGTGGCCCTGGACGTGGAAGAATAAGCCGTTGCCTTGCGCCCGGCGCGCGCCCCTGCCACAGGGGGACCGACGCCCGCCCGGCCCATCGGCAGCATTCCGACTTCAGCACGAGTTCCGCTGATGACCTGTGGCATCAGCGAGGAAGTAGACGAACATGTCCAGCCTGCTCGACAACGTCAACGCCGCGTCCCTGCGCACCGACGTCCCGGCCTTCCGTCCGGGTGACACCGTGAACGTCCACGTTCGCGTCATCGAGGGCAACCGCTCCCGCATCCAGCAGTTCAAGGGTGTCGTCATCCGCCGCCAGGGCGCGGGCGTCAGCGAGACCTTCACGGTCCGCAAGGTCTCCTTCTCCGTCGGCGTCGAGCGCACCTTCCCGGTGCACAGCCCGATCTTCGAGAAGGTCGAGCTGGTGACCCGCGGTGACGTCCGTCGCGCCAAGCTGTACTACCTCCGTGAGCTCCGCGGCAAGGCCGCGAAGATCAAGGAGAAGCGCGACAACTGAGCTTCCGTCCGGAGTCCGGGCCAGGCCGGATAAGCTTTCGGCTCGATGGACACCGACGCACAGCTTTCGGAGCGCGACCGCTCTCCAGAACCCGCACAGGGGGAGGAGCAGGGGTCGCGCTCCTCGCGTTTTCCCGGGGAGACGCGTCCGGCGGAGATATCCGGCCGGAGTCGGGCGGAGCGGATCAGGGACTGGCTCAAGGGCGGCGGGCCGCTGCGCAAGGCGGGCCTGTTGCTGACCGCCTGCATGGTCTTCCTGCTGCTGCTCAGCAGCTACGTCGTCCAGCCCTTCCTGATCCCGAGCGGATCCATGGAGAACACGCTCCAGGTCGGCGACCGGGTGCTGGTCAACAAGCTCGCCTACAGCTTCGGTGACGAGCCGAGCCGCGGTGACGTGGTGGTCTTCGACGGCACGGGTTCGTTCGTCCAGGACGCGCCCTCGGAGAACGTGATCACCGGGCTGATCCGCAAGGGGGCATCGTCGGTCGGCCTGATGAGCCCGGGGCGGACCGACTACGTCAAGCGCGTCGTGGGCGTCGGCGGCGACCGGGTCACCTGCTGTGACACCCGCGGCCGGCTCCAGGTCAACGGCCGGCCGATCGACGAGCCGTATCTCTTTCCGGGGGACACGCCCTCACGCGTGCCCTTCGACATCGTCGTGCCACCGGGGAAGCTCTGGGTGATGGGCGACCACCGGAGCGCCTCCCGCGACTCGCGCGATCACCTGGGCGAGCCGGGCGGCGGCACGGTCCCGGTCGGCCGGGTCGTCGGACGCGTCGACTGGATCGGCTGGCCGTTCGGACGGCTCACCTCACTGCGCGGGCCGGACGCCTTCGCCGACGTACCGGAGCCGGCCGCGGCCGGGCGGCGGCATGGGTAGCAGGGGGCGTACGCGTCCACCGCGCCCGCCGGACACCGGGGGCCCGGCCGCGGAGCAGGCGGGCGCGGAGACGGGCGGGCGCGCGGCGCGGCGGAAGGCGGCGCGGCGGGTCACACGGCGCCGGCGGAGGTCCGCGGTCAAGGAGGTGCCGATCCTCATAGCGGTGGCCCTGCTGATCGCCCTGGTGCTCAAGACGTTCCTGCTGCAGGCGTTCGTGATCCCGTCCGGCTCGATGGAGCAGACGATCCGGATCGGCGACCGGGTGCTGGTCGACAAGCTGACCCCGTGGTTCGGCTCCAAGCCCGAGCGGGGCGACGTGGTGGTCTTCAAGGACCCCGGCGGGTGGCACACGGGGGAGGGGACCACGGCCGGGCATGACCCGGTGGGCATCAAACAGGGCAAGCAGTTCCTGACCTTCATCGGGCTGCTTCCTTCAGCGAAAGAGCAGGACCTGATCAAGCGGGTGATCGCCGTCGGCGGTGACACGGTCAAGTGCTGCGACAAGAACGGCAAAATCACAGTCAACGGAACACCGCTCGACGAGCCCTATATCCACCCGGGAAACCCGCCCTCACAGATCGAGTTCTCCGTACGGGTCCCGGCGGGGCGCCTTTTCGTCATGGGCGACCACCGCTCCGATTCGGCCGATTCCCGCTACCACTTGACGGAGGCCGGGCAGGGCACCGTCCCGGAGAGCCTTGTGGTGGGGCGGGCGATGGTCATCGCCTGGCCGTTCGGCCACTGGCGGAGCCTGTCCGAACGGGACACCTTCGCATCGGTCGGGGACGCGCCGCGTACGGGAGCGCGAGCGGGCGCTTCGCCGAATAGTGTGTCCCTCATGGATCAGGACGGATTGATCCAGCTCCCGACCCCTGCGGAACTCCCGCTCGTTATGGGAGTGGTGGGCCTGCGTCGTATGTACGACAGGCGGCAGAGTGGAGAGAGGAGCGGATGTGGGGGACTTGGCGGTCGGCGCACGTTCCGGTCATGGAGAGCCCGAGAAACGACCCGGAGGGACCGATGAGTCACCCGGGGGCGGTGCGCCGGAGGATGCCGCCTCGTCCCAGGCGGCCCGGTCGGCCCAGGCGTCCCGGGACGCGGCGGACGGACCGGTGAATTCGGAGCACGTCGACGCGGCACCCGGCGAGGACGCCGAGGAGCCGGGCGGACGACAGCCCAAGAAGCAACGATCCTTCTGGAAAGAGCTGCCGATCCTCGTCGGCATCGCCCTGTTGCTCGCCCTGTTCATCAAGACTTTCCTCGTCCAGGCGTTCTCGATTCCTTCCGATTCGATGCAGAACACCCTCCAGCGGGGCGACCGGGTGCTGGTGGACAAGCTGACGCCGTGGTTCGGGTCCAAGCCCGAGCGGGGCGAAGTGGTCGTCTTCCACGACCCGGGCAAGGGCGACCAGAGCTGGCTCGGCCCCGATACCCCGCAGCAGAATTCCGGTCCCGTCGGGCGCGGTGTGCAAAAGGTCCTGAGCTTCATCGGCCTGATGCCCTCGGCCGAGGAGAAGGACCTCATCAAGCGGGTCATCGCGGTCGGCGGCGACACCGTGGAATGCCAGGGCCAGGGCGGTCCGGTGAAGGTCAACGGCAAGGCGCTCGACGAGAAGTCGTACATCTTCCAGGGCAACTCCCCGTGCGACGACAAGCCGTTCGCGCCGGTGAAGGTCCCCAAGGACCACATCTGGGTGATGGGCGACCACCGCCAGGACTCGCTGGACTCCCGCTACCACCCGGACCTGTACAACGGCACGGTGCCGGTGAAGGACGTCGTGGGCCGCGCCTTCAGCGTCGCCTGGCCGATCGACCGCTGGTCCTTCCTCTCGGTGCCCGGCACCTTCGACCAGTCCGGCCTGAACGCCGCCGCAGCGGCGACACCCGCCGCGCTCGGCCTCGCGGGCGCGGTGCCGCTGGTGCTGTGGCGCCGCCGCCGGATCATCGGGAAGACCGGGCCGAAGGGCTGACTGGCGTCCGTACCGCCCGGTAAGGTGCGATCCCATGCCCGAGGGCATGCGGAATCCGATCTTTACGGGGGCGGGAGCCGGTATGAGCGCAGCGGGACGTGACGACGACGGCCGCGGCCGCGCGGGCAGGGTGCTGTCCGGGCTGGCCGTGGCCGTCGGCTGTGTGCTCTTCCTCGGCGGATTCGTCTGGGGAGCCGTGCTCTACCAGCCGTACACCGTCCCCACCGACTCGATGGAGCCGACCATCGCGCGCGGCGACCGGGTGCTCGCCGAGCGCATCGACGGCAGCGAGGTGCGGCGCGGGGACGTCGTGGTCTTCAAGGACAAGGTCTGGGGCAATGTGCCCATGCTCAAGCGCGTCGTCGGCGTCGGCGGCGACAAGATCGAGTGCTGCGACCGGCAGGGCCGGATGACGGTCGACGGCAAACCGGTCGACGAGACCTATCTGGCGGCCGGGAGCCCGGCGTCGATCATGCCCTTCTCGGCCACCGTGCCCGAAGGGCAGCTCTTCCTCATCGGCGACCACCGCACGACCTCGATCGACTCCCGCTCCCACCTGTCCGACGCCACGCACGGCGCGGTGCCCGCCTCCGCGGTGAAGGGACGGGTGGACGCCATCGCCTGGCCGATGGGCAGCTGGGGGATGATGGACAGGCCTCGGACGTTCGACGCGCTGCCGGGCGGCACGTCCCGCCCCGGGCCGCTGCCCCTGGTGCTGGCCTCGGTGATCGCCGGCGCGGTGCTCATCCTGGCCGGCGCGGCGTACGGACCGGTGGCGCGGCGTCTGGCGCCGCGGGGCGGGGCCGGACGGAACGGCGGCTCCGGCGGTGCGGGAAGCGGGAAGGGAGTGACAGCGGGTGTCGGGTGAGGTGCTGCTGTCCGAGGCTCCGGAGACGGAGCCGCGCAGAGCCGCGCGGGTCGTCCTGCTCGACCCGGAGGACCGGGTGCTGCTCCTCCACGGCTTCGAGCCCGACGACCCCGCCACCACCTGGTGGTTCACACCGGGCGGCGGGCTGGAGGGCGACGAGACCTGGGAGCAGGCGGCCCGCCGGGAGCTGGCCGAGGAGACCGGGGTCACCGACATCGAGCTGGGCCCGGTGCTGTGGCGGCGCAGCTGTTCCTTCCCCTTCGACGGGCGCCGCTGGGAGCAGGACGAGTGCTATTACCTGGCCCGCACCCGGCAGGCCGCGGTGTGGACCGGAGGCGGTACGGAGCTGGAGCGGCGCAGTGTCACGGGGCTGCGCTGGTGGACGTGCGGGGAACTCCTCGCGACCCGTGAGACGGTGTATCCGACCAGGCTCGCCGAGCTGCTGCGTACGCTGCTCGACGAGGGACCCCCGTCTGCGCCGGTGCTCCTGGAGACGGAGCGGGCCTGACGCACAATAGGGGGACGCACGGCTGAAGGGGAACATGCCATGAGCGCCGAGGACCTCGAGAAGTACGAGACCGAGATGGAGCTGAAGCTCTACCGGGAGTACCGCGATGTCGTCGGTCTGTTCAAATACGTGATCGAGACCGAGCGGCGTTTCTATCTCACCAACGACTACGAGATGCAGGTGCACTCCGTCCAGGGCGAGGTCTTCTTCGAGGTCTCGATGGCCGACGCCTGGGTGTGGGACATGTACCGGCCGGCGCGGTTCGTCAAACAGGTGCGGGTGCTCACCTTCAAGGACGTGAACATCGAGGAGCTCAACAAGAGCGACCTCGACCTCCCGGGTGGCTGAGTTATCCACAACCGGCGGGTTATCCACCAAGATCCAACAGCGGGGCGTGGTCGCGGCACAGTCGGTGCCGGAGGTGGTGACCATGCTTCGATCACAACGGCCCGCGGGGCCGGGGAAGCCCGCCGTGCCGACGGGACGGTCGGGGGCTTCGAAGCCTGCCGGACCGCGCGAGGGACTGGCGCGCCAGGCACTCGGCCGCTACGGCGAGGAGCTGGCGGTGCGTCGGCTCACGGAGGCCGGGATAAGGATCCTGGACCGCAATTGGCGCTGCAGGGACGGCGAGATCGACATCGTCGCGTCGGACGGTGACGCCCTGGTGGTCTGCGAGGTCAAGACCCGGCGCGCGGGCTCCTACGAACACCCGATGGCCGCGGTCCGCGCCGTGAAGGCCGGCCGGCTCCGCAGGCTCGCCGGGCGCTGGCTGGAGAGACACGGTGGGCCGCCACCGCCGGGCGGGGTGCGGATCGATCTCGTGGGTGTGGTCGTCCCAGGCCGGGGAGCCCCCTTCGTGGAGCACGCCAAGGGGGTGGCCTGATGGCGTTCGCGCGTACGTGCTCGGTGGCCCTGGTCGGCGTCGAGGGCGTGGTGGTCGAGGTCCAGGCCGGTCTGGAGCCCGGCATCGCCGCCTTCACCCTGGTCGGCCTGCCTGACAAGAGCTTGCAGGAGAGCCGCGACAGAGTGCGCTCGGCCGTGGTCAACTCCGCGGCGGAGTGGCCGCAGAAGAAGCTGACGGTGGGGCTCAGCCCGGCATCGGTCCCCAAGGGCGGCAGCGGCTTCGACCTCGCGGTGGCCTGCGCGGTGCTGGCCGCCGCCGAGCGGATCGACCCCCGCCAGATCGCCGACCTGGTGATGATCGGCGAGCTCGGTCTCGACGGCCGGGTCCGGCCGGTCCGCGGGGTGCTGCCCGCGGTGCTCGCCGCCGCCGACGCGGGCTATCGCCAGGTGGTCGTCGCCGAGCAGACGGCCGCGGAGGCGTCCCTGGTGCCCGATGTCTCGGTCCTCGGAGTCCGCAGCCTGCGCCAGCTGATCGCGGTGCTCTCGGACGAACCCGTGCCGGAGGAGCCGGACGAGGAGGGGCGGCCGGACCCGGTCCTGGCGGGTCTGTCGGTCGCCGGTGCAGGGTTCGGCACGGGCGTGCTCTGCGGGGTCGGCGCCGCGCGCCACGTCCCGGACATGGCGGAGGTGGCGGGCCAGCACCTCGCCCGCAAGGCCCTGGAGGTCGCGGCCGCGGGCGGTCACCACCTCTACCTCAAGGGCCCGCCGGGCGCGGGCAAGACGATGCTGGCCGAGCGGCTCCCCGGCCTGCTGCCGCCGCTGACGTCCCAGGAGGCCCTGGAGGTCACGGCGGTGCACTCCGTCGCCGGTGTCCTGCCACCCGGCAAACCGCTGGTGGACACCGCGCCGTACTGCGCTCCCCACCACTCGGCGACGATGGCGGCCCTCGTGGGCGGCGGCGTCGGCCTCCCACGGCCCGGCGCGGTGTCCCTGGCTCACAAAGGCGTGTTGTTCCTGGACGAGGCCCCGGAATTCAGCGGCCGGGCGCTGGATGCCCTACGGCAGCCGCTGGAGGCGGGCCATGTCGTGGTGGCCCGCTCGGCGGGCATGATGCAGATGCCCGCGCGGTTCCTGCTGGCCCTCGCCGCGAATCCCTGTCCTTGCGGGCGGCACTCGCACCTGGGGGAGGAGTGCGAGTGCTCGCCGACCGCGATCCGCCGCTATCAGGCCAGGCTGTCCGGCCCGCTGCTGGACCGGGTCGACCTGCGGGTCAGGGTGGAGGCGGTGACCCGGGCCGAACTCACCGGCCGGGACGGGGCGGAGAGCACCGAGACGGTGGCCGCACGGGTGCGCGAGGCACGGGAGCGCGCCGCCGCCCGGTACCGGGCCACCCCGTGGAGCACCAACGGCGAGATGCCGGGTCATGAGCTGCGGACCCGGTGGCACCCGCTCCCAGGAGCCCTCGCCGAGGCCGAACGGGACATGGAGCGCGGCCTGCTGACGGCCCGGGGCCTCGACCGGGTCCTCAGGGTCGCCTGGACCGTCGCCGACCTCGCCGGACACGACCGCCCGGACGCCGAGGACGTGGCCCAGGCCCTCCATCTGCGGACCGGTGTCGTCAGAGGGGTCCCGGCCGAGGCGGGAGCGAGGTGATGCGCGGCCGCCGGAGAGCGGGGGAAGTGCCGGGCGGCGGGGGCGGACCGGGGGCCGGGCCCGGGCCGGGGAGCCCGGAGGCGGCACCGCCGGAGCCGGAGGAGCCCGCACCCGGCCTCGGGGAGCGGCTCGCGCGCGTGGCGCTGACGCGGCTCACCGAACCGGGGGACGAGAAGGTGGGGCGGTGGCTGCGCGAGCTGGGCGCCGAGGAGTTGGTGCGGGGACTGACCGGAGCGGGACCGCCGCCCCCGGGTGCCGGGAAGGAGCGGCTCGCGGGGTGCGGGGCGCGGGCGGCGGCGCTCGACCCGCGCCGTGACCTCGGCATCGTCGCCGGACTGGGCGGCCGCTTCCTCTGCCCCGGTGACCGGGAATGGCCCGCCCAGCTGAACGATCTCGGCGACGCCCGGCCCGTCGGCCTCTGGGCGCGGGGCGAGGCCGACCTCCGGCTGTGGGCCCTGCGGTCCGTCGCCGTCGTCGGCGCCCGGGCCTGCACCGACTACGGCTCCTATGTCTCGGCCACCCTCGGCACCGGACTCGCCGAGCTCGGCTGGGCGGTCGTCTCCGGCGCCGCCTACGGCGTGGACGGCGCCGCCCACCGAGGAGCCCTCGCCGTCGGCGGGGCCACCATGGCCGTGCTGGCCTGTGGGGTGGACGTGCCCTATCCACGCGGGCACACCGAGTTGATCGGCAGGATCGCGGAACAGGGTCTGGTGCTGGCCGAGTTGCCACCCGGTGGCCATCCGACGCGCAGTCGCTTCGTCCTGCGCAATCGTGTCATCGCGGCGTTGACACGGGGGACGGTGGTCGTGGAGGCGCAGTACCGCAGTGGATCCCTGGTCACGGCGCGGCGCGCCCGGGATCTCGGCCGCCACACGATGGGCATTCCCGGCCCCGTCACCTCGGGGCTCTCGGCGGGCGTCCATGAACTCCTGCGCGAGGGCGCCTGCCTGGTGACCGACGCGGCCGAGATCGCCGAACTGGTCGGCGGAATGGGCGAGCTCGCCCCCGAGCGGCGCGGCCCCGTCGTGCCCCGGGACCTGCTCACTCCCACGCTGACCGCGGTGCTCGAAGCGGTGCCGGGAGGAGCGGGCGGGGACCGCGAGCTCATCGCCCGCAACGCGGGCCGTAGCCGGGACCGCACCCTTCACCACCTCCACGAACTCCAGGCCCTCGGCTTCGTCGAACGCTGCGGTGATCACTGGAAGTTGACCTGCCCCGCGTCAACATCCGGCACCGGCAAGCCCCCCGGACGGCGCCCCTCCGTGCGGCGAGGCGGTTCTTGACCTGGGGCGATCGGGTGAAAGGGTTAAGGGGGTGACCGCGGGAGCCGATACGGCCGACCCGCCGCGACCGCCGGGCGACCTCCGGCAGCCGCACTTCGGGAGCGCGGCCAGGGAACGTATCCGCATATCGACCGAAGGAGCCTTCCTCGCGCACCGCAGTGCGTCAGTCACGCTACGCTCACGGGAATCCAGCCATTCGTACCACTCCATTCACGCCCCCATTCACGTCACGTCTCCATTCACGTCACAGCAGAACGGCTCAAGACGACGAATGCCCCAGCACACCTCCGGGTCCGATCGCGCGGCGGCACCGCCCGCAGCACGCGGGCCCGTGCGCCCTCCCGCACCCTCGACGCTCGATGAGCTGTGGCGGTCGTACAAGGCCACGGGCGACGACCGGCTGCGGGAGCAATTGATCCTCCACTACTCGCCGCTGGTGAAGTATGTGGCGGGGCGGGTCAGCGTCGGTCTGCCGCCCAATGTCGAGCAGGCGGACTTCGTTTCCTCCGGGGTCTTCGGACTCATCGACGCCATCGAGAAGTTCGACCCCACGCGCGAGATCAAGTTCGAGACCTATGCCATCACCCGTATCCGCGGCGCGATGATCGACGAATTGCGCGCCCTGGACTGGATCCCGCGCTCGGTCCGCCAGAAAGCGCGTGCCGTCGAGCGCGCGTACGCCACCTTGGAGGCGGCGCTGCGCCGCACGCCCTCCGAGGCCGAGGTGGCGGCGGAGATGGGCATCGCCGTCGAGGAACTGCACAGCGTCTTCAGCCAGTTGTCACTGGCCAACGTCGTGGCGCTGGAGGATCTGCTGCACGTCGGCGCCGAGGGCGGTGAGCGGCTGAGCCTGATGGACACGCTCGAGGACACCGCCGCGGACGACCCCGTCGAGGTGGCCGAGGACCGCGAGCTGCGCCGGCTGCTGGCCCGCGCGATCAACACCCTTCCCGAGCGGGAGAAGACGGTGGTCACGCTCTACTACTACGAGGGCCTCACCCTCGCCGAGATCGGCCATGTGCTCGGTGTCACCGAGAGCAGGGTCAGTCAGATCCACACCAAGTCGGTCCTCCAGTTGAGGGCGAAACTCGCGGATATAGGACGCTGACCGGGCGCACCGGCCGCCACGGACCCTTCGAGTGGCTGCTCCGCGCCGCGCGGCGCGCACCCCGGTCTTTCGCGGGCCGCCCCTGGTGCGGTCCCGTGGGGAAACGTGCCGTCGGCGTCGTCCCGGTCGATGGATATCCGTAAAGTGGAGGCGTGCCCAGGATTCGAGCGGCCTCAGTGGCCGAGCACCGGACGATGCAGCGCGACGCCTTGCTGGACGCCGCACGCTCCCTGCTGTCCGAAGGCGGTACGGAGGCGCTGACGTTCCCCGCGCTGGCCGAGCGCACCGGGCTGGCACGGTCCTCCGTCTATGAGTATTTCCGGTCGCGCGCCGCGGTGGTCGAGGAGCTGTGTGCCGTCGACTTCCCCGTCTGGGCCGCCGAGGTCGAGGCCGCCATGGAGCGCGCCGAGACCCCTGAGGCGAAGATCGAGGCGTATGTGCGCCGGCAGCTGGCCCTTGTCGGCGACCGGCGTCACCGCGCCGTGGTCGCGATCTCCGCGGGTGAGCTGGACTCCGGCGCCCGGGAGAAGATCCGCGCCGCGCACGGCGGGCTGGTGGCCATGGTCGTCGAGGCCCTCGTCGCCCTCGGCCATGAGCAGCCCCGCCTCGCCGCGATGCTCCTCCAGGGAGTGGTCGACGCCGCGGTCCGCCGCATCGAGCTCGGCGCGGCCGAGGAGCCGCACCACATCACCGAGGCGGCCGTTTCCATGGCCCTGCGCGGGGTCCGGGGCTGAGACCCGCGCGAGGAGCGACCCGAGCGGGCCGGTGAGCGGCAGCAGCCGGGACGGCGGGCGGCGGAGCATCCACGGCGGCAGCAGTGTCAGTGGATCGAGGTAGGTGTCCCCGCGGAGCAGCCCCCAGTGCAGACAGCCCGCCGGGCAGTGGAAGGGGCCGGCCGACACGGTGCCCACCGGCTGTCCCGCGGCCACCCCGTCCCCTTCGTGGACGCTCGGCCGCACCGGTTCGTAGGTGATCCGCAGCGGTGGGTCGCCCGTGCCGGGCAGGGTGACGGCCACGACTCCCCGCCCCGCGACCGTGCCGGCGAAGGACACCGTCCCGGGGGCGGCCGCGCGCACCGGCTGCCCCGGCCTGGTGTCGAGATCCACCCCGCGGTGGCCCGCGGCCCAGCGCACCGGGGGCGGGTCCCACGCCCGCATGATCAAGGGGCGGCCGCCGTGTGCCCCGGTGACCGGCCAGGCCCGGTCGCCCGCGGCCCCGCCCGGCCGGGAAGGGTCCATGGCTGCGGTCACGGCGGCGGTGGCCGTGAGCGGCGCCGTGATCATGGGGTGTGGGGCGCAAGTGAAGCGTGTGACGACGCAGGCGATGAGCGCGGTCACGGTCAGTAAGACACCCAGGGCCGTCGCGCCCGCGGCCGTGGGGTCCCGCGTGAGAGATCGCATGCGAGAACCGTGACGCACGGCGCCGATTCGTGGGGATCTTGACCAGGATCTGTGGACTACTCGCGGGTTGTGCACAACGTCGTCACCCGGGCCTTCCCGGGTCCCGTACACTTCTCATGGCGATCCGGGTCACCGGATCGACTTCGCACGCCCCGCTACCGGCGCGTCAGTCCCTTTCGGGCAGCCCGGTGGCCGTGTCTCTCGGTCCGCGGAACGGTCCCTCGCAAGGGCACCTTTCACGGCGGGCACGTCGGGGCGTCAGGAGCGGCGGCCGCCCGGCCGCCGTGGAACCGAGTATTTCAAGGAGCGCGGCCATGGCCGTCGTCACGATGCGGGAGCTGCTGGAGAGCGGCGTCCACTTCGGTCACCAGACCCGTCGTTGGAACCCGAAGATGAAGCGTTTCATCTTCACGGAGCGCAACGGCATCTACATCATCGACCTGCTCCAGTCGCTGTCGTACATCGACCGCGCCTACGAGTTCGTCAAGGAGACCGTCGCGCACGGTGGCTCCATCATGTTCGTCGGCACGAAGAAGCAGGCCCAGGAGGCCATCGCCGAGCAGGCGACCCGCGTCGGGATGCCGTACGTCAACCAGCGCTGGCTGGGCGGCATGCTCACCAACTTCTCGACCGTCTACAAGCGCCTCCAGCGCCTGAAGGAGCTCGAGCTCATCGACTTCGAGGATGTGGCCGCCTCCGGCCTCACCAAGAAGGAGCTGCTCGTCCTCTCCCGCGAGAAGACCAAGCTCGAGAAGACCCTCGGCGGCATCCGCGAGATGCAGAAGGTGCCCAGCGCCGTCTGGATCGTGGACACCAAGAAGGAGCACATCGCCGTCGGTGAGGCGCGCAAGCTGCGCATCCCGGTCGTCGCGATCCTCGACACCAACTGCGACCCCGACGAGGTCGACTACAAGATCCCGGGCAACGACGACGCGATCCGTTCCGTCACGCTGCTCACCCGCGTGATCGCCGACGCCGTCGCCGAGGGCCTCATCGCCCGCTCCGGTGCCGCCACCGGTGACGCCAAGGCCGACAAGGCCGCCGGCGAGCCGCTCGCCGAGTGGGAGCGCGACCTGCTCGAGGGCGAGAAGAAGGCTGACGAGACCGAGGCTCCGGCCGCTGAGGCTCCGGTCGTCGAGGCTCCGGCCGCCGAGGCCGAGAAGCCGGCCACGGACGAGCAGGCCTGACAACTCAGTCGCGGTAGATGACGGCGGGGGACGGCGCGACCAGCGTCGCCCCCGTCGTGCACCCGTAGTCACAACGACTTCCGAGAGAGATTCACCATGGCGAACTTCACCGCCGCTGACGTCAAGAAGCTCCGTGAGCTCACCGGCGCCGGCATGATGGACTGCAAGAAGGCGCTGGACGAGGCCGAGGGCAACCTCGAGAAGGCCGTCGAGATCGTCCGCGTCAAGGGCCTGAAGGGCGTGGCCAAGCGCGAGAGCCGCACCACCTCGAACGGTGCCGTCGTCTCCGTCATCGCCGACGACAACACCTCCGGTGTGCTCGTCGAGCTGAAGTGCGAGACCGACTTCGTCGCCAAGGGCGAGAAGTTCAACGCCGTCGCCGACGCGCTGGCTGCCCACGTCGCCAAGTCCGCCCCGGCGGACCTCGAGGCGCTCATGGCGTCCGAGATCGAGGCCGGCAAGACCGTCCAGGCGTTCGTGGACGAGGCCAACGCCACGCTCGGTGAGAAGATCGTCGTCGACCGCTTCGCGCGGTTCGCCGACGGCTTCGTCTCCGCGTACATGCACCGCACCGCCGCGGACCTCCCGCCGCAGGTCGGCGTCCTGGTTGAGCTCGACAAGGACAACGCCGAGGTCGCCAAGGACATCGCGCAGCACATCGCCGCGTTCGCGCCGAAGTTCCTCTCCCGCGAGGACATCCCGGCCGACGTGCTCGAGAACGAGCGCCGTGTCGCCGAGGCCACCGCCCGCGAGGAGGGCAAGCCCGAGGCCGCCCTGCCGAAGATCATCGAGGGTCGCGTCACCGGCTTCGTCAAGGAGAACTCCGTTCTCGAGCAGGCGTTCGCCAAGGACAACAAGAAGACCGTCCAGAAGATTCTGGACGAGGCCGGTGTCACGCTGAAGCGCTTCGCGCGCATCCGCGTCGGCGCCTGAGCCGTCAGCAGGGCAGCGAATGACCTGCGACCCGCTAGGGTCGTACGCAGCCGACCCTCCACCGGTCGGCCGCTGATGTGACGAGGAGGCCATTGCCGTAGAGGGATCTGATAAAGACCCGTCCGGCAATGGCCTTCTTCGTATGTGCACGAGGAGATCTCCAATGAATCAGGGTGCGGACGCCCGGCCGGCAGCCGACGACAAAAGCGACGACCACGGCAAACGCCGTCGGTTTATGCTCAAACTGTCCGGCGAGGCATTCGCCGGCGGCGGGGGCCTCGGTGTCGACCCCGATGTCGTGCACGCCATCGCTCGTGAGATCGCGGCAGTCGTCCGCGAGGGTTACGAGATCGCCGTCGTCATCGGCGGCGGCAACTTCTTCCGCGGCGCCGAGCTCCAGCAGCGCGGCATGGACCGTGCCCGCTCGGACTACATGGGCATGCTCGGCACCGTGATGAACTCGCTCGCCCTCCAGGACTTCCTGGTCAAGGAAGGCGTCGAGACGCGGGTGCAGACCGGCATCACCATGGGCCAGGTCGCCGAGCCGTTCATCCCGCTGCGCGCGGTGCGCCACCTGGAGAAGGGCCGCGTCGTCATCTTCGGCGCCGGTATGGGCATGCCCTACTTCTCCACCGACACCACCGCCGCCCAGCGCGCCCTGGAGATCCACGCCGAGGCGATCCTCATGGGCAAGAACGGCGTCGACGGGGTCTACGACTCCGACCCGAAGAAGAACCCCGACGCGGTGAAGTTCGACGCTCTCGAGTACAGCGAGGTGCTCTCGCGCGGCCTCAAGGTCGCCGACGCCACCGCCATCTCCCTGTGCATGGACAACCAGGTGCCGATCCTGGTCTTCGAGCTGCTCGCCGAGGGCAACATCGCGCGTGCGGTCAAGGGTGAGAAGATCGGCACGCTCGTGAGCGACCAGAGCACGCGGGCCTGACGGCCCGGACGACCGCCGTCCTGAGCGATCACGCCGCACAGGAACGGCAACACCGTGCCGTGGGAAGACCCCGGCACGGGGATGGACAACTGCCTGCCGGTCGGACACCGTGCAGGAGAAGACGCGCGCAGGGGCGAGGCTCTGCTTACTGATAACACCAGGAGCAAGTGGTGATCGAAGAGATCCTCCTCGAGGCCGAGGAGAAGATGGAGAAGGCCGTTGTGGTCGCCAAGGAGGACTTCGCGGCGATTCGCACCGGGCGTGCGCACCCCGCGATGTTCAACAAGATCGTGGCGGACTACTACGGCGCGCTGACGCCGATCAACCAGCTGGCGTCCTTCTCGGTGCCGGAACCGCGCATGGCCGTGGTGACGCCCTTCGACAAGAGCGCACTGCGCAATATTGAGCAGGCCATTCGCGACTCGGACCTCGGTGTCAACCCGAGCAACGACGGCAACATCATCCGGGTGACGTTCCCGGAGCTGACCGAGCAGCGCCGCAGGGAGTACGTCAAGGTCGCCAAGACCAAGGCCGAGGACGCCAAGGTCTCGATCCGCTCCATCCGCCGCAAGGCCAAGGACACCCTGGACAAGCTCGTCAAGGACAAGGAGTCCGGCGAGGACGAGGTGCGCCGCGCGGAGAAGGAGCTCGACGACACCACCGCGAAGTACGTCGCGCAGGTGGACGAGCTGCTCAAGCACAAGGAAGCCGAGCTCCTCGAGGTCTGATGAACGACACATCCTGGGGGGCCCCGTCGAGCGCCGGGTACTGGGGGTCCACCGACCGCGGACCCTCCCCCTCGCTCGGAGGGGACGTGCGCCCGGGCCCGGCGGGTCCTGTGCATGAGGCGGGCGCCGCGGCGCAGACTCGGCCCATGCCCATCGTGCCCTCCTCAGGCGGAGACCAGGACGACCGTGACGAGGGGGCCGCCCACCTGCGCGGCCCTCTGTTCCGTGATGAACAGGAGCCCGACATCCGGCCCCAGGATTCTGCCCCGGAGCCTGCAGTCCCCCAGGCGCCCAAGGCCGGGAAGAAGAGCGCCGGCCGCGATCTCCGGGCCGCGATAGGGGTGGGACTGGGCCTCGGCGCGGTCATTCTCGCCTCCCTGTTCATCTACAAGCCCGTCTTCCTCGGTGTGATCGTCGTCGCCGTCGTCGTCGGGCTGTGGGAGCTGACCTCCCGCCTCGCCGAGCGGAAGGCCGTCAAGGCCCCGCTGGTGCCGCTCGCGCTCGGCGGTGCCGCCATGGTCATCGCCGGCTACGCGAGCGGTGCCGAGGGCGCGTGGGTGGCCATGGCCTTCACCGCGCTCGCCGTGCTCGTGTGGCGGATGCCCGAGCCGCCGGACGGCTATCTCAGGGATGTCACGGCGGGCATCTTCGCGGCGTTCTACGTGCCCTTCCTGGCCACCTTCGTGGCCCTGATGCTGGCCGCGGGCGACGGCGCGTGGCGGGTGCTCACCTTCCTGATCCTGACGGTCGTCAGCGACACCGGTGCGTACGCGGTGGGCTGGAAGTTCGGCAAGCGCAAGCTGGCGCCGCGCATCAGCCCAGGCAAGACGCGTGAGGGCCTGCTGGGGGCCGTCCTGTTCGCCATGGTGGCGGGCGCGCTGTGCATGCGCTTCCTGATCGACGACGGGAAGTGGTGGCAGGGCCTGCTGCTCGGCCTCGCCGTCGCGGTCAGCGCCACGCTGGGCGACCTCGGTGAGTCCATGATCAAGCGTGACCTGGGCATCAAGGACATGGGTGCCCTGCTGCCCGGCCACGGCGGGATCATGGACCGGCTGGACTCCCTGCTGCCCACCGCCCCGGTGGTGTGGCTGCTGATGGTGGTCTTCGTCGGCAGCGCATAGGGCTCCGGCCTGCGCTTTCCTCGGTGAGGGGCTCGTTGTCCACAGGACGGCGGGCCCCTCTCCGCACGTCTGCGACACTGGTAGGACCATGCCTGCACCTGGAGAACTCACTTTCGTCGCGCCGCGCGGGGCCAAGCAGCCCCCGCGGCACCTTGCCGACCTCTCGCCCGCCGAGCGCCGCGAGGCGGTTGCCGCGATCGGCGAGAAGCCGTTCCGCGCGAAGCAGCTGTCGCAGCACTACTTCGCCCGGTACGCGCACGACCCCGCGGCATGGACCGACATCCCCGCCGCCTCCCGCGAGAAGCTCGCGGCCGAGCTGCTGCCCGAGCTGATGAGTGTCGTCCGGCACATCTCGTGCGACGACGACACCACCCGCAAGACCCTCTGGCGGCTGCACGACGGCAAGCTGGTGGAGTCGGTGCTGATGCGCTACCCCGACCGGGTCACCATGTGCATCAGCTCCCAGGCCGGCTGCGGGATGAACTGCCCGTTCTGTGCCACGGGCCAGGCCGGGCTCGACCGCAATCTGTCGGCCGCCGAGATCGTGCACCAGATCGTGGACGGCATGCGCGCGCTGCGCGACGGCGAGGTGCCCGGCGGGCCCGCGCGCCTGTCCAACATCGTCTTCATGGGCATGGGCGAGCCGCTCGCCAACTACAAGCGGGTCGTCGGCGCCATCCGCCGGCTCACCGACCCTGAGCCCGACGGCCTCGGCATCTCCCAGCGCGGCATCACCGTCTCCACCGTCGGCCTGGTCCCCGCGATGCACCGCTTCGCCGACGAGGGCTTCAAGTGCCGCCTCGCGGTCTCGCTGCACGCGCCCGACGACGAGCTGCGCGACACCCTGGTGCCGGTCAACACCCGCTGGAAGGTCCGCGAGGTCCTCGACGCCGCCTGGGAGTACGCGGAGAAGTCGGGCCGCCGCATCTCCATCGAGTACGCCCTGATCCGTGACATCAACGACCAGGCGTGGCGCGGTGACCTGCTCGGCCGGCTCCTCAAGGGCAAGCGCGTGCACGTCAACCTCATCCCGCTCAACCCCACCCCGGGCTCGAAGTGGACGGCCTCCCGGCCGGAGGACGAGCGGGCGTTCGTCCAGGCGATCGCCGCGCACGGCGTGCCGGTGACCGTCCGCGACACCCGTGGCCAGGAGATCGACGGCGCGTGCGGACAGCTGGCGGCGGCCGAGCGCTGAGCGTGGCCCCGGTGCGGCACTGATACGGTGCCTTCGCGCATCCGAGCGCACAGACGAACGCACAAATGAACAATCCGACAGGGGAGCGCGAGAGCGCTGAGAGTGCGGCACGGGCCGCAGACCCTCGGACCTGATCCGGGTCATACCGGCGTAGGGAGTCAGACGCACCATGAACACCAACCTCCGGCGTGCCCTCGGCGCGGCGGCCGCCGTCGCGCTCGGCCTGCCCGCCCTGGCCGCCTGCGGCTCGGGCGGCTCCGACAAGGCCGACGGCAAGACCGTCACCCTGGTCTCGCACGACTCGTTCCAGATCTCGGACAGCGTGCTCAAGGACTTCGAGAAGCAGAGCGGCTACACCGTCAAGACGGTCAAGAGCGGTGACGCCGGAGCGGCCGTCAACCAGGCGATCCTCTCCGCCAGGCACCCCCAGGGCGACGTCTTCTTCGGCGTCGACAACACCCTCCTGTCGCGTGCCCTGGACAAGGACCTCTTCACGCCGTACGAGGCCAAGGGCCTGGACCGCGTCCCCAAGGACCTCCAGCTCGACGCCGCGCAGCACCGCGTCACCCCGATCGACACCGGCGACATCTGCGTCAACTACGACCGCGCGTATTTCGCCGACCACAAGCTGGCCCCGCCGCAGTCCTTCGACGACCTGGTCAAGCCGGAGTACAAGAACCTCCTGGTGACGGAGAACTCCGCGACGTCCTCGCCCGGCCTGGCCTTCCAGCTCGGCAGCATCGCGAAGTACGGCGACGCCGGCTGGCAGGACTACTGGAAGAAGCTCAAGGCCAACGGCGTCGAGGTGGTCGACGGCTGGGAGCAGGCGTACAACCAGCGCTTCTCCGGATCCGCCGCGGGCCGCAAGGCCAAGGGCGACAAGCCGCTGGTCGTCTCCTACGCCTCCAGCCCGCCCGCCGAGGTGATGGACGTGAAGCCGGAGCCGAAGGAGGCCCCGACCGGCGTCGCGACCGGCACGTGCTTCCGCCAGATCGAGTTCGCCGGACTGCTGTCCGGCGCGAAGAACACCGAGGGCGGCAAGGCGCTGATCGACTTCCTGCTGGGCAAGAAGTTCCAGGAGGACATGCCGCTGACCATGTTCGTCAAGCCCGCCGCCCAGGACGCCGCGCTGCCGGAGCTGTTCACCAAGTACGGCGCGAAGGTCACCGACCCCGCGACGCTCGCCCCCGAGAAGATCGCCAAGAACCGCGAGCAGTGGGTCAAGGCATGGTCCTCGATCGTCCTGAAGTAGCCGTCACGGAGAAGCCGCCCCAGGGCCCGCTGGCCGCCTCCGGGCGGTCCCGGCGGTCCTTCCGGCCGACGGCGGTGCGGCTCGGCCTGATGGCCGTGCCGCTCGCCTTCTTCGGGGTCTTCTTCGCCTACCCCGTCGCCGCGATCGTCTCCCGCGGGCTCAAGGACGGCGGGCACTGGCAGTTCGGCCGCATCGGCGAGGTCGTCACCGACCCCGCCATCGGCCACGTCCTGTGGTTCACCACCTGGCAGGCCCTCGCCTCCACCGCGCTGACCCTCGCCCTCGCGCTCCCCGGCGCGTATGTCTTCGCGCGTTTCGACTTCCCCGGCAAACAGCTGCTGCGGGCCGTGGTCACCGTGCCCTTCGTCCTGCCGACCGTCGTCGTCGGCTCGGCGTTCCTGGCGCTGCTCGGGCGCGGCGGGCTTCTGGACGAGCTGTGGGGCGTGCGCCTGGACACCACGGTGTGGGCGATCCTCCTCGCCCACGTCTTCTTCAACTACGCCGTGGTCGTACGGACCGTCGGCGGCCTCTGGGCGCAGCTCGACCCGCGCCAGGAGGAAGCGGCGCGGGTGCTGGGAGCCGGCCGGTTCACCGCCTGGCGGCGGGTGACGCTGCCCGCCCTGACGCCCGCCGTGGCCGCCGCGGCGCTGATGGTCTTCCTCTTCACCTTCACCTCCTTCGGCGTCGTGCAGATCCTGGGCGGCCCGCGCTACTCCACGCTGGAAGTGGAGATCTATCAGCAGACCGCGCAGCTGCTGGACCTGCCGACCGCGGCCGTGCTCACCCTCGTGCAGTTCGTCGCGGTGGCCGTGCTGCTCGTGGTGCACGGCCGGACCGTACGCCGCAGGGAGTCCGCCCTGAGGCTCGTCGACGCCGCGCGCACCGCCCGGCGGCCGCGTGGTGCCGCGCAGTGGGCGCTGCTCGGCTCCGTCCTGGCCGTGATCGCGCTGCTGGTGCTCCTGCCGCTCGTCGTCCTCACCCTGCGCTCCTTCGACGGCCCCGACGGCTACGGCCTCGCCTTCTACCGCGCCCTCGCCTCGGCGGGGGACAACGGCGGGACGTTCGTCGTCGCCCCGCTGGAGGCCATCGGCAATTCGCTGTCGTACGCGCTGGCGGCCACCGGCATCGCGGTGGTCGTGGGCGGTCTGGCCGCCGCCGCCCTCACCCGGCGTGCGGGGAAGCTCGTCCGCGGCTTCGACGCGCTGCTGATGCTGCCGCTCGGCACCTCCGCCGTGACCGTCGGCTTCGGCTTCCTGATCACCTTGGACGAGCCGCCGCTGGACCTGCGCACGTCGTGGATCCTCGTGCCGCTCGCGCAGGCCCTCGTGGGCGTGCCGTTCGTCGTGCGGACCATGCTGCCCGTGCTGCGCGCGGTGGACGCCCGGCTGCGCGAGGCCGCCGCGGTGCTCGGTGCCTCACCGCTGCGTGCCTGGCGGGAGGTCGACCTGCCGCTGGTGGGCCGCGCTCTGGCGGTCGCGGCCGGCTTCGCGTTCGCCGTGTCACTGGGCGAGTTCGGGGCGACCGTCTTCATCGCCCGGCCCGACAACCCGACGCTGCCGGTGGCGGTGGCCCGCCTGCTCGGCCGGCCCGGCGAGCTCAACTACGGCCAGGCGATGGCCCTCAGCACGATCCTGATGCTGGTGTGCGCGGTGGCGCTGCTGGTTCTGGAGCGCGTCCGCACCGACCGTTCGGGAGAGTTCTAGATGTCCCTGCTGCGACTGGACGACGTGACCGTCCGCTTCGGCGAGCGCGCGGCACTGGACGCGGTCGACCTCCAGGTGGCCGAGCACGAGACGGTGTGCGTGCTCGGACCGAGCGGCAGCGGCAAGTCCACGCTGCTGCGGGTGGTCGCCGGCTTGCAGCGGGCCGACGCCGGGCGGGTGTTCCTCTCCGGGAACGACCAGACAGGCGTGCCGACGCACCGGCGTGAGGTGGGCCTTATGTTCCAGGACCACCAGCTCTTCCCGCAGCGGGACGTGGCCGGCAACGTCGGCTTCGGGCTGCGTATGCGCGGGACCGGCCGCGCCGAGGCGGAGCGCCGGGTGGCCGAACTGCTCGACATGGTGGGGCTGCCGGGCGCCCAGGGGAGGTCCGTCGCGGCGCTGTCGGGCGGCGAGCAGCAGCGCGTCGCGCTCGCCCGCGCGCTCGCCCCGCGGCCACGGCTGCTGATGCTCGACGAGCCACTGGGCCAGCTCGACCGGAGCCTGCGCGAGCGGCTGGTGGTGGAGCTGCGGGAGCTCTTCGGACGCCTGGGCACCACGGTGCTGGCCGTCACCCACGACCAGGGTGAGGCGTTCGCGCTCGCCGACCGCGTCGTGGTGATGCGGGACGGCCGGATCGCGCAGGCCGGAAGCCCGCTCGACGTCTGGCAGCGGCCGGCGTCGGAGTTCGTCGCCCGCTTCCTCGGCTTCGACAACGTGGTGGAGGCGACGGTCTCGGGGCAGCGCGCCGACACGGTGTGGGGCAAGGTCCCGGTGCCCGCAGGGACCCCGGACGGGCGGTGCCGTCTGCTCGTACGGCCCGCTGGTGTGCGCCTGGCACCGGAGCCGGAAGGGCTGCCCTGCACGGTCACCGGGCGGACGTTCCGGGGCGACCACGTGGTGGTGCTGCTCCGGCCCGCGGAGGGCCCGGAGCTGGAGGCCGCGTGCGGGCTGCGGGACGCGCCGGACGCGGGTGACCGGGTGGGCGTGGTGTTCCGCGCCGACGACGTGGTGGTGCTGAGCGGTTCCTGACCGTACGGGAACGGGCCGGCCGCCTGTCCGTGGGGGACAGGCGGCCGGCCCGTTCTTCGCGTATGTCCGCCGGGGTCCGCCGGAGCGTCAGCCGCTCGCTGTCGGCTGGAGTTCCTTCGGTTCCTCCTCCGCCGCGGGCGCGCCCTCCGGTTCGCCGAACCAGGCGACCGCCACCGCGCCGGTCACCGCCAGCAGGAAGCCGAGGATCGCGACCCAGGCGAAGCCGGGACGGGAGCTGTCGCCGAGCAGGAGGACGCCGATGATGCCCGGCAGGACGGTCTCACCGACGACCAAGGCCGCGGTGGCGCCGTTGACCGAGCCGATCTGGAGGGCGACCGTGTGCAGGTACATGCCGACGGCGCCGGATATGAGGATGGCGTAGAGGGCCGGGTCCGCGAGCAGGGTGGGCAGGTCGAACGGGTCGATGCCGTCCAGGATGCGCACGCCCACACCGATCGCGCCGAAGCCGAGGCCGGAGAGCAGGCCGGCCAGGATCGCGGCCCGGGAGCCCATCAGGCGCACGGCCACCGTGCCGCCGCCCATCAGCACGACCGAGATGACCAGCAGCCACCAGTGGGTGGACCGCGCGGCGTCACCGCCGCCTTCGTGGCCCGCGGCGGTCGCCAGCAGCACCAGCGCGGAGCAGACCACACCGATCGACGCCCACTCGGGCTTGGTCAGCCGGATGCCCAGGAGCTTGATGCTCAGCAGGGCCGTGACGACGAGGTTGGCGCTGATCACCGTCTGGGACAGGAACAGCGGCAGCATCCGGGCGGCCAGCGCGCCCAGCCCGAAGCCTATGAAGTCCAGGACCGTACCGACCATGAACTCCCAGGTCACGGCGGCCTTCGCGGTGGAGGAGAGGCTCGGCCCGCCGCGCTGGGTGGTGCCCGTGGAGGAGGCGGTGGCGGCCTCCCGGCGGGCCGATTTCCGCGATCCCACGGCTTGCAGGACCGAACCCGTTCCGTAACAGACCGAGGCCGCGACAGCCGTCACTAGGCCGATGATCACCAATTGCTCCGTTCGCCTGATAAACCGTCGTGCTTCTGAGCCAGACGTGCTTTTCGGCGCGGAAGTTGCCTTGGGTCAAGAAAAGGTCAAGAACGGGTCCGTCGAGGGACCGCGATGTCAGCCGCCCGTGGGGCCTGCCGCCCGCGCCGGTGCCTCCTTCGAGGAGTCCACCGGCGCGGCCCGGCCGCCGTCGGCCGCCCCGCGGCCGACGCCTCCAGCAGGGGCCACGCGGGAAGCGTACGCGTACGGTGCGCACGGCCCGTCGGCGCCATGGGCGTCGGCCCGGCGGCCTGCCCGCAGAAGTGCCCGGCCGGTGCCCTGGCGCGGGCCTTCCAGGGGGCCGGCCGTCACCTCGTCATGGGCAGCGCCGCCAGCTCGGCGATCGCCCATGTCAGAGGGGTGAGCACGGCCAGCAGCACACAGGTGCGCAGCACGGCCGCGCCCCGGAGCATCGAGACGGGGAGCCCCAGGCGCTGGAGCGCCGCCGTGGTGCCCGCCCGGTTCTGCCGGCTGTCCAGGGCGGCGGTGACGGCGGTGGCGGTCACACAGGCCATCACCAGGGCCGCGCCGAGACCGGTCAGCGGGCCGAAGGGGCGGGGCCCGGAGCCCTCCCAGGCCGCGCCGTACAGCTCCGCCGCCGCGAGGGCGCCCGAGGCCACGGCGCACAGCACGCCGAGCGGCCGGCCGATCCGGGTGGCCGCGTCCTGCAGTATGCGCCCGGCCAGCAGCCGCACGGCGCCGGGCCGCCCGGCCGACAGCAGGACCCCGCACCAGTGCGTCAGGCCGGGCCCGGCGAGGACGAGCCCGAGGGAGGCCAGCAGCCAGCCGCCGATGACACCGGGGGAGGCGCCGTCGCCACGGCCGGGCAACGACAGCAGCGTGTCGGGGTCCGGGGCGGGGCCGCGGCCCACGTACGCCTCCATGGCGAGGCCGACCGAGATGATCGCGATGCCCCAGGGCAGACCGGCGTACGCGGGCTTGGGCGCGGGCGGGACGGTCGGTTCCGGCACGGGTGCCGCCGCCTCGGCCTCGGGGTCCACGGGCTGCTGGACGGCCGCGGGCTCGCGGCGCGGGCGCAGCGCGACGGCGCAGGTGGCCGACGCGAGGGCCGGCAGCAGCCCGAGGAGGGTCAGCGTCGCGCCCCACGGCAGGTGCGCGTGCCCGTCCAGCACCCGCTCGGCGGAGCCGCTCAGCGGAGTGCCGCCGAGGCCGCCGCGGAGCTCCAGATAGACCAGCAGGGCGAGGCCGCTGCCGAGCGTGCAGGAGATCGCCGTCGAGGCCGCCGCGAGGAGGGACATCCGCACCGGCCCGAGCCCCGCTGCGTCCAGCCCCGCGCGCGGGCGGGTGGAGGGGTCCGTACGGGCCACGGCGAGCGCGAACTGCACGACGGCGGCGAGCGGTACGGCGCACCACACCAGCCGTACGACGGACTGCCCGGTCGCCGTCGGATGCGCCGCCGCGTACCCGAGGGTGCACAGCAGCAGGAAACCGACGCCCGCCGCGGCCGCCACGACCAGCAGTCTTCGCAGCAGGACGAGCGGGTGGGCGCCGAGCGCTAGGCGGAGACTGAGCACGCCGCCCTGCCCTCTCCGCCGGGCGCGTCGGGCGCCGGGATACCGCTGGCCCGGCGGCCGTCGGCCAGGGTGACCGTACGGTCGGCGAGCGTGGCGATCTCGTCGTCCAGGGTGGCGATGACGACGGTGATCTGGTGCGAGCGCGCTGCCGTGGTCAGGGTGCGCAGCACCTGCGCCCGGTCGGCGTTGTGCAGGGGCGCGGTGGGCTCGTCCGCGAAGATGACGGTCGGTTCGGTGGCCAGCGCGCGGGCGATGGCGATCCGCTGACGCTGCGCCATCAGCATGGCGGCCGGGCGCTTGCGGGCGCAGTCGCCGGCGTCGAGGCGCTCCAGCCACTCGTTGGCGGTCCGTTTGGCGGCCCGGTGGCCGATGCCGCGCAGCAGCAGCGGCAGGGCGGCGTTCTCCCAGCCGCTGAGCTCCGGGACGAGATGGGGCTCGCTGTCGATCCAGCCGAACCGCTCCCGGCGCAGCCGCTCCCGGGCGGGGCGCGAAAGGGTGTGCACGGGCGCGCTGTTGAACCACACCTCGCCGGGCGTGGGCAGCAGCTGGCCCGACAGGCATTTCAGGAGTGTGCTCTTCCCGGAACCACGTGTCCCGGTGACGGCGAGGATCTCGCCCTCACGCACGCCGACGGAGACCCCGGTGAGAGCGGGGGAGCCGTCGTACGCGTAATGCAGGCCACGTGCCCAGAGCACGTCGTTGTCCGGCGGGGCCACCATATCGAGCACCTCGGGTCGCTTGAGAGGGTCCGTTCCCCTGTCCGGGTGAACGAACCGGAGGCCATTGGGTCACTGGCACCGTACGGAACCGGGATCCTAGCCCTCGCCCAGGCTCGGCGCTGGAGGGCGCCATTTCCTCCGGTCGGCCTCATCCTCGGCGCTCGCCCGTCCGTCGGAGCGCACACGCGCGGGAGGTGCGAGCGGAGGTGCGGCCGGAGCGCGGTCGCTCCGGCCGGGAGCCGTGGCCCACGCGCGCGTGGAGCGAAGGGGGTCGCGCGGGGCCACGGCGGAAGGACGGGCCGGTGGTGGGATCCGGCCCGTCCGGGTCGCTCAGATCTTGGTCCACGCCTCCGTGAGGACACCGCGGACGATCTGCTCTATCTCGTCGAAGGTCGACTGGTCGGAGATCAGCGGCGGCGACAGCTGGATGACCGGGTCGCCGCGGTCGTCGGCCCGGCAGTACAGACCGTTCTCGAACAGCTGCTTGGAGACGAAGCCGTAGAGCAGGCGCTCGCACTCCTCGGGCGTGAAGGACTCCTTGGTGGCCTTGTCCTTCACCAGCTCGATGCCGTAGAAGAAGCCGTTGCCCCGCACGTCGCCGACGATCGGCAGGTCGTTCAGCTTCGACAAGGTGGCGCGAAAGGCCGCTTCGTTGTCCAGAACGTGCTGGTTGAGACCCTCGCGCTCGAAGATGTCGAGGTTCGTCAGCGCGACGGCGGCGGAGACCGGGTGGCCGCCGAAGGTGTAGCCGTGCAGGAAGGTCGCGTCGCCCTTGAAGAAGGGCTCGGCGATCCGGTCGGAGACGATGGCCGCGCCGATCGGGGAGTAGCCCGACGTCATGCCCTTGGCGCAGGTGATGATGTCCGGGACGTAGCCGAACTTGTCGCACGCGAACATCGTGCCGAGGCGGCCGAAGGCGCAGATGACCTCGTCCGAGACCAGCAGGACGTCGTGGCGGTCGCAGATCTCGCGCACCCGCTGGAAGTAGCCGGGCGGCGGCGGGAAGCAGCCGCCGGCGTTCTGCACGGGCTCCAGGAAGACCGCGGCGACGGTGTCCGGGCCCTCGAAGAGGATCTCCTGCTCGATCTGGTCGGCGGCCCAGCGGCCGAACGCCTCGGGGTCGTCGCCGTGGATCGGCGCGCGGTAGATGTTGGTGTTGGGCACCTTGTGCGCGCCGGGGACCAGCGGCTCGAACGGCGCCTTGAGGGCCGGCAGGCCGGTGATGGACAGCGCGCCCTGCGGGGTGCCGTGGTAGGCGACGGCCCGTGAGATGACCTTGTACTTGGTGTGGTTGCCGGTCAGCTTGTGGAACTGCTTCGCGAGCTTCCACGCGGTCTCGACGGCCTCGCCGCCGCCGGTGGTGAAGAAGACCTTGTTGAGGTCGCCGGGGGCGTAGTGGGCCAGCCGCTCGGCCAGTTCGACGGCCTTGGGGTGGGCGTAGCTCCACACGGGGAAGAACGCCAGCTCCTGCGCCTGCTTGGCGGCGGCCTCCGCCAGCTCGGCGCGGCCGTGGCCGGCCTGGACCACGAACAGCCCGGCGAGGCCGTCGAGATAGCGCTTGCCCTTGTCGTCGTAGATGTAGGTGCCCTCGCCGCGCACGATGGTGGGCACGGGGGCGTTCTCGTACGACGACATGCGGGTGAAGTGCATCCACAGGTGGTCGTACGCCGTCTGGGAGAGGTCCTTGCTCACGACTATCGGGTTCCCCATGTGTAGGTCTGCTTGCGGAGCTTGAGGTAGACGAAGCTTTCGGTGGAGCGCACGCCGGGGAGGGTCCGGATGCGCTTGTTGATCATTTCGAGGAGGTGGTCGTCGTCCTCGCAGACGATCTCGATGAGGAGATCGAAGGAGCCGGCGGTCATCACCACGTACTCCACCTCGTCCATCGCGGTCAGGGCGTCGGCCACCGGGTCGAGGTCGCCCTCGACGTTGATGCCGACCATCGCCTGCCGCCGGAATCCGACGGTGAGCGGGTCGGTGACGGCGACGATCTGCATCACGCCCTGGTCGAGCAGCTTCTGCACCCGCTGCCGGACGGCCGCCTCGGACAGCCCGACGGCCTTGCCGATCGCCGCGTAGGGCCGGCGGCCGTCCTCCTGGAGTTGCTCGATGATCGCCAGGGAGACGGCGTCGATCGGGGGCGTGCCCTGCACGCTCTTCGGGTCTGCGCTACGAGTGGCCACGGACTCCACTGTGCATGGGACTCGTCTGTGTGGCAACCCTTGGGCGATGAAATTCGTTGCGAATGGCTGCTTGAATAACTGATTCCGTTGTTTCCGGGGGGTAGGTATGTCGAAAGCGTCGCCTCACTGACTAGGCTGGTGTCTCGCCCATCGGACAGCTGACAGAAAGGGTGGCGCACGTGACCACCGAGCTGCGTCGTCTTCGCAACTACATCGCCGGAGAATTCCGGGACGCCGCCGACGGGCGGACCACCGAGGTGGTCAATCCCGTCACCGGCGAGGCGTACGCCACCGCCGCCCTGTCCGGTGCCGCCGACGTCGACGCGGCCATGGCCGCGGCCGAGGCGGCCTTCCCGGCCTGGCGCGACCTCGTGCCCGGCGACCGGCAGAAGGTCCTGCTCAAGATCGCCGACGCCTTCGAGGCGCGGGCCGAGGAGCTGATCGCCACCGAGTCGGAGAACACCGGCAAGCCGCTCGCGCTCACCCGCAGCGAAGAGATCCCGCCGATGGTGGACCAGATCCGCTTCTTCGCCGGCGCCGCCCGGATGCTGGAGGGCCGCTCCGCCGGTGAGTACATGGAGGGGATGACCTCCATCATCCGCCGGGAGCCGATCGGCGTCTGCGCGCAGGTCGCGCCGTGGAACTACCCGATGATGATGGCCGTGTGGAAGTTCGCCCCGGCGCTCGCCGCGGGCAACACGGTCGTCCTCAAGCCCTCCGACACCACGCCCGCCTCCACGCTCCTGATGGCCGAGATCATCGGCGAGGTGCTGGAGGAACTGGGCCACCCCAAGGGCGTCTTCAACGTGATCTGCGGCGACCGGGAGACCGGCCGCCTCATGGTGGAGCACCCGGTGCCCGCCATGGCCTCGATCACCGGCTCCGTGCGGGCCGGCATCCAGGTCGCGGCGTCCGCCTCCAAGGACGTCAAGCGCGTCCACCTGGAGCTGGGCGGCAAGGCGCCCGTCGTCGTCTTCGAGGACGCCGACATCGCCAAGGCGGTCGAGGACATCGCGGTGGCGGGCTACTTCAACGCCGGCCAGGACTGTACGGCCGCGACCCGCGTGCTCGTGCACGAGTCCGTGCACGACGAGTTCGTGACCGCGCTCGCCAAGGCGGCCGCCGACACCAAGACGGGCCTGCCGGACGACGAGGACGTGCTCTACGGCCCGCTCAACAACGCCAACCAGCTCCAGCAGGTGTCCGGCTTCATCGAGCGGCTGCCCGCCCACGCCAAGGTGGAGGCCGGCGGCCACCGCGTCGGCGAGCAGGGCTACTTCTTCGCGCCGACCGTGATCTCCGGGCTCAAGCAGGACGACGAGATCATCCAGCACGAGGTCTTCGGCCCCGTCATCACCGTCCAGTCCTTCACGGACGAGGAGCAGGCCGTCGCCTACGCCAACGGCGTCGAGTACGCCCTGGCCTCGTCGGTGTGGACCAAGGACCACGGGCGGGCCATGCGGATGTCCCGGCGGCTGGACTTCGGCTGCGTGTGGATCAACACCCACATTCCGCTCGTCGCCGAGATGCCGCACGGCGGCTTCAAGCAGTCCGGCTACGGCAAGGACCTCTCGGGCTACAGCTTCGAGGACTACACGCGCATCAAGCACGTGATGACGTCGCTGGGCTGACCCCCGCACCAGGCCACCGGCCGCGGCCCTCACCGGATCTCCGGCGGGGGCCGCGGCCGTTTCCCCGCGGGGCCGGGAATCGCCCGCGTGGCCCCGCTCACGTCGCTCCCCGCGGGCGTCGGCGACGGCCCGGCCGCCGGTACCATCGAACGCTCGGGCGACGAGCCTGACGGAGCCCGCCCCGGCGCGGCACACGGTCGGATCCGGCTCGCCCCGGCGGCCCGCCCCGTCAAGGTGTCGGGGGAGGGGAGCCGCTCCCGGACAGGCCGTACATTGTCCGCGAAGATCAGAACCGCCATGCTGCCGAAATGCGAGTGAGCCCCGTGAACACGCTGTCCCGCCGGTCCCTGCTGCGCGCGCTCGGCGCCGGCGCGGGGGCCGCCGCACTCGCCGGCTGCGGGGTGCCCGCCGCGTACGTCCAGCCGGGCGACCGGGCCGCGCAGGACCGGTCCGGGACCGACAAGCGGCTCGTCTTCGCCAACTGGCCGCTCTACATCGACACCGACGAGAAGGACCCCCAGCGCAGGCCCACGCTGGAGGGCTTCGAGAAGAGCAGCGGGATCTCGGTGAAGTACACCGAGGAGATCAACGACAACGACGAGTTCTTCGGCAAGATCAGCCCCGCCCTGATGAACCACCAGGCCACCGGCCGGGATCTCGTCGTCGTCAGCGACTGGATGTGCGCCCGCTACGTCCGCCTGGGCTGGGTCCAGGAGATGGACCGCTCCCGCCAGCCGAACGTGGAGCGGCGGCTCGACCCCCTGCTGCGCAAGCCGCACTTCGACCCCGGGCGGCTGCACAGCGTGCCCTGGCAGTCCGGCATCACCGGCATCGCCTACAACCGCAAGAAGCTCGGCCGCGAGATCCGGCACACCTCCGACCTGTGGAAGAGCGACCTCCGCGGCCGGGTCACCCTGCTCGCCGGGATGGACGAGGCGTTCTCGCTGCTCATGCAGGGCAACGGCGTGGACGTCACCCGCTGGACCGCCGACGACTTCCACAGAATGACCGACCAGCTCCGCGACCTGGTCCGCAAGCGCCACATCCGCCGCTTCACCGGCAACGACTACATCAAGGACCTCTCCTCCGGGGACGTCCTGGCCTGTCAGGCGTATTCCGGCGACGTCATCCAACTCCAGGCCGACAACCCCGACATCGAGTTCGTCGTCCCGGAGGAGGGCGCGGAGCTGTGGGCCGAGAGCCTGATGATCCCCAACCTCGCCCGTCACAAGCGCAACGCGGAAGACCTCATCGACTACTACTACCGGCCCGACGTCGCGGCCCGGCTGGCCGCCGCGGTCAACTACGTCTGCCCGGTGCCGGACGCCCGCGAGGTGCTCGCGTCGTCCAAGGACAAGGACCTCGCCGCGCTCGCCGAGAACCCGCTGATCTTCCCCAGCCAGGAGATGCGCAAGCGGCTCGCCACCGCCCGCGACATGACGGCACGGGAGCGCCCCGGGTTCACCAAGGAGTGGAACGAGATCGTCGGTCTCTGAACCGTCCTCCCGGTGGGTCCGGCTGCTCAAGAAGGCCCCGGGGCAAGGGGGTTGAGGGTGGCTGATTCCGTTTCCCCGCGTGAATTCCGCCACCGAATCCGTCGCCGAATCCGGTCTTGACCGGTGATCTCGCGGATGGTCAGACTGTCGAAATCGCCGAGAGGTCATCGGCGTGCAGACCACCGGGGGAGTGATCGCACTGAACGGCAACAGTTTCGGCATGCTCGCACAACCCTCCATCGCCGAGGCCCTGGAAGCCCTGCCACGGACCGGCCGCGGAGCCGGGCTCGGGGCGGACATCGACGCGGCGCACGAGGTGATGTTCGCGCCGGACGCCCGGCAGGAGATCCGGGAAGCGGCCCTGCTGGCCTGGCTGGAGCAGGCGCGGCCGTGCTCGTACGGCCGGTTCGTGGCGAAGATCGGCCATCCGCCGGGCGCCCGCAGGCGCAAGGGCCTCGACCTCTGCTGGATCCTGGAGGAAGATCTCGCGAGAGGTCATGACCACGTCGCCGCCAAGGTGTGGACGGCCCGTGCCGCCTGGAAGCGGCGGGCGGTCAACGGCGAGTCCAGCACCTTCCTGATCGTCTTCAGCGACAGGCGGCTCGCGTTCGCGCGGCCCAGCCGCCAACTGGGCGAACTCTGCCGCGCCTTGGCCGGCACCTATCTCTCCGAATGCGCACCGGTCGAATACGACACCGTCTACGCCGAAGCGCTGCCTCTGCGGCGGCCGGACGGGCGCGTGTCCCTCTTCAAGGCGGGCACCCGGCTGCTCTACACAGGAGCGCACGGCAGCGCCCGGCACGAGCGCCGGATCCCCGGGGGCGTGGCGATCTCGGTCAACTCACCCGGCCATTACGCGCATGCGCTCGGCAACCAGGGGTTCGTGCCGGGCCCGGAGGCGGCGTCCGCGTCGTACCGGGTGGACGTGCTCGTGCCGCGCGGCATCGCCGGGGACGACGCCGACGGCCGGCGGGAGGAGGGCGCGGAGGGGCTGCGGCTGGACTGCCTCACGCCCAGGGAATTCTCCGTGAGCGATCCCGAGCACGGGTGGTCGAGCGGGCTGCCCATCGGGGACGACGCGGTGCTGACCAACCCTTGGGAGCCCGTGGGGGTGGGCTGAGCCCCGCCGCGTCCGTCAAAAGGGTCTGTCCGTCACGAGGATCCGTCCGTTACGAGGATCCGTCCGGCCCCGGCGCGCCGGACGGACCTGGCACCAGCGAGCGCAGCGTCTTGATGCGGTTGGTGGTGATGGAGTCCACACCCGCGGACAGCAGGCGGCGCATCGTGCGGCGCGTGTCCGCGGTCCACGCCGAGACCAGGAAGCCCTGGGCGTGGTGGGCCGCGACGAGCTCCGGGTCCAGCAGGCCGAAACGGTAGTTGATCCAGTGCGGGCGCACCCGGTCGAGCAGGGCGGCGCGTGGTGGGGCGAGCGTCGTCCAGGTGAGCGCGATCTCGGCCTCCGGGTCCGCCCGGCGGACGGCGAGCATCGACTCCGCGGCGCCGCAGTAGTACACCCGCCCGGCCGCCCCGCTCGCGTGGACCTCGGCCACGGCCGCCTCCGCGGCCGAGACGTCGGGCAGGTCGACGAAGAGACGCCGGCCCGGGGCGGCCTCCGCCCCGGCGAGCGTGAGCGCCTCGCGCAGCGTCGGCACCCCGCCGCCCGTCAGCCCCCGCAGTTCGTCGGCCGAGAGCGAGCCCAGGAGGCGGGAGTGCTCCCAGAGCCGCTCCAGCGTCGCGTCGTGCAGCAGCACGGGCACTCCGTCCCGCGTCAGCCGCACGTCGACCTCGACCGCCTCCGCCCCCGCCCGCAGCGCCGAGCGGATCGAGGCGAGCGTGTTCTCGCGGTGCACGTACGGGTCGCCGCGGTGGGCGACGGCGGTGAAGGCGGGAGCGGGGGCGGCGGTGGAAGCCGCGGAGTGCGGGGTGGGCATGGGGCCATTGTCGCCGGAGGGCCGCCGCTCCGGCGTCAGTTCACGTGGCCCGCCGTGTAGGAGTCGATCTCCGCGCGCAGCGCCGCCTTGCCCGCGGGGTCCATGAAGGACGCCTCTACGGCGTTCTTGGCCAGTTCGGCGACGCCCCGGGCGTCGAGGTCGAGCAGCCGGGCCGCGACCCCGTACTCACGGTTGAGGTCCGTGCCGAACATCGGCGGGTCGTCGCTGTTGACGGTGACCAGGACGCCCGCCGCGAACATCTCCTTGATGGGGTGCCGCTCCAGATCGGTCACCGCCCGGGTGGCGAGGTTGGAGGTGGGGCAGACCTCCAACGGGATGCGGTGCTCGGCGAGATGGGCCAGCAGCCTCGGGTCCTGCGGCGCGCTCGTGCCGTGGCCGATGCGCTCGGCGCGCAGGTCCACGAGGGCGTCCCAGATCGTCTGCGGGCCGGTGGTCTCCCCGGCGTGCGGGACGCTGTGCAGCCCGGCCGCGATGGCCCGGTCGAAGTACGGCTTGAACTGCGGCCGCGGCACCCCGATCTCCGGACCGCCGAGCCCGAAGGAGACGAGCCCCTCGGGCTTGAGGTCACAGGCGATCCGGGCCGTCTCCTCGGCGGCCTCCAGACCCGCCTCGCCCGGGATGTCGAAGCACCAGCGCAGTATCACACCCAGCTCGGCCTCGGCCGCCTTGCGGGCGTCCTCGATCGCCTCCACGAACGCCGCGTCCGGGATGCCGCGCCGGGTCGAGCTGTACGGGGTCACCGTCAGCTCGGCGTAGCGGATGTTCTGCCGGGCCATGTCGCGGGCGACCTCGTAGGTGAGCAGCCGCACGTCCTCCGCGTCCCGGATGAGGTCGACCACCGACAGGTACACCTGGATGAAGTGGGCGAAGTCGCGGAAGGTGAAGAAGTCCGCGAGCGCCTCGGGGTCGGTGGGCACCGGCGAGTCGGGGTGGCGGGCGGCCAGCTCGGCCACGATGCGCGGGGACGCGGAACCGACGTGGTGCACGTGCAGTTCCGCTTTCGGGAGCCCGGCGATGAACGGGTCGAGTACGGACATGCGGGCCTCCACGGCTGTGCGGTCGACGGGTGGCGATCATCGTATGCGGGACGGGCGCCGGGCCCGTGCTCAGGCCTTAGCATGACGGGAGACGACTGGGGAGGACTATGTCCGACAAGGGGTCCGAGACCGGGTCCGACAAGGGCGCCATGGCCGACGGGCGGCCGGAGTCGCGGGACCGCGATCCCTGGGCTCCGCCGGAGCACCGCGCGCCGCTCGACGGGACCGGCGAAGAGCAGGTGCCCCAGCAGCGCGTGCCTCTCGACAAGCCCGGCGCGCGGACGGCGCCCGGAGCGCAGGGCGCCGTGCCGCCGAGCGCCCCTCAGGGCCCGCCGCCGTACGCCTTCCCCCCGGCCGCGCCGTTCGCCTCCGCGGTGCCGCCGGTGCCGCAGGCGCCCACCGGCCCGGGCACGCCGAGCGCGTATCCCGTGGGCCCGTACGGACAACAGCCCTACGGTCAGATGCCGTACGGCCCCGCCGCCCCCTACGGGCAGCAGCCTCCCTACGGCTACGCGCCGCCCGGCTCCTACGGCTATCCCGTGGGGCCCTACGGGCCCGGCTGGCAGCAGCCCGCGCCCGCAGCCGGCAACAGCCTCGGCGTCGCCGCCCTCGTGCTCGGCATCATCGGGACCGTGCTGTCGCCGACGGTCTTCCTCGGGGTCGTCCTCGGCATACTCGCGATCATCTTCGGCGGCATAGGCCGGTCCAAGGTGAGCAACGGCGAGGCCGACAACGGCGGGCAGTCCCTCGCCGGCCTGATCCTCGGTGGCGTGGGGCTCGTCGCCAGCGTGCTGATGCTGATCTTCTACATCAACGTCGGCCAGAGCAGCCACAAGGACCCCGCCCCGGAGGACGACCCGGGCGCGACCTACGGGGCGTACCTGTCCGCCGCCGTACGGGTCGTGGACCGCGCGTAGGCCGTGTCCGGCGGATCGTTGCGAGGCCGCGGGAGCTCGAGGACACCGCCGCGCAGCGGTGGTGCGCAGACGGCGCCACCTGCAGAACCGACCACACAATCCGCCGGGCCGGCAGGCGCACCGTGCGGCTCGGCCGTGGCGTAGACCGTCCCGTCCACCGTCCCGTCCACCGTGAACGGCGACGGCACCACTGGCTGAAGCCCGGACGGCCCGGAATTTCCGACGGTCTCGCGGTCCTGCGAGCGTGTCGGTCCCGCACACTGAATTCGTCGCGCTTTCAAATCACTGCGACGGAATCCCTTGTTGCACACCGACTCCTCTGTCAGGATCGGCATCCGAATCCGGTTGGAGCTACGCCTTCCACAGGTCTCTGCGGTCGGCGGAGGAGTGCGCAATGGATCGACGGTTCGACGGGGCGGAACGGTTCGCCGAGGGCGCGCAGTACATCGGCGGACGCCTGAGGTCCGGCAGTTCGGGCCGTACGCACGCGGTCGTGGACCCGGCCACCGGGGCGGAGATCCTCAGCTACGAGCTCGCCGGGCCCGCCGACGTCGACGCGGCCGTCGCCGCCGCGGCCGACGCCCTCCCCGCCTGGGCGGGGGCCACCCCCGGCGAGCGCTCCGACGCCCTCCACCGGTTCGCCGGCGTCCTCGCCGAGCGGGCGGAGGACCTCGCGCTCGCCGAATCGGCCCAGTGCGGCAAGCCCGTCCGCCTCACCACCGGCTTCGACGTCCCCGGCACGGTCGACAACGCCGCGTTCTTCGCGGGCGCCGCCCGGCACCTGGAGGGCAGGTCGGCCGGGGAGTACAGCGCGGACCACACCTCGTACGTCCGCCGCGAGCCGATCGGTGTCGTCGGCTCGATCGCCCCCTGGAACTACCCCCTCCAGATGGCCGCCTGGAAGGTGCTCCCGGCGATCGCCGCGGGGAACACGGTCGTCCTCAAGCCCGCCGAGCTCACGCCGCTGACCTCCCTGATGTTCGCTCAGGCGGCGACCGACGCCGGGATCCCCGACGGTGTCGTCAACGTCGTCAGCGGCGCGGGCCGGGACGCGGGCGAGCGCCTCGTCGGCCACCCGTCGGTCGCCATGACCTCCTTCACCGGCTCCACCCCGGTCGGCCGGCGGGTCGCCGGGATCGCCACCGCCACCGTCAAGCGGCTGCACCTCGAACTCGGCGGCAAGGCCCCCTTCGTCGTCTTCGACGACGCCGACCTGGAGGCCGCCGTCCACGGCGCGGTCGCGGGCGCGCTCATCAACACCGGCCAGGACTGCACGGCCGCCACCCGCGCCTACGTCCAGCGGCCGCTCTACGACGCGTTCGTCTCCGGCGTCGCCGACCTCATGGCCGGCGTCCGCCTCGGCGACCCCTTCGACCCGGCCACCGACCTCGGGCCCCTGATCTCGTACGCGCAGCGCGACCGGGTCGCCGGCTTCGTCGACCGGGCCCGCTCCTACGCCACCGTCGTCACCGGAGGCGCCGCCCCGGCCGGCGAGCTGGCGAAGGGCGCCTACTACCTCCCCACGCTCGTCACCGGCGCCCCCCAGGGCAGCGAGATCGTCCAGGACGAGATCTTCGGCCCCGTTCTCGCCGTGCTGCCCTTCGACAGCGACGACGAGGGCATCGCGCTCGCCAACGACACGCCCTACGGCCTGGCCGCCTCCGCGTGGAGCCGCGACGTCTACCGCACCGGCCGCGCCACCCGCGAGATCAAGGCGGGCTGCGTCTGGATCAACGACCACATCCCGATCCTCAGTGAGATGCCGCACGGCGGCTACAAGGCATCCGGCTACGGCAAGGACATGTCCGCCTACTCCTTCGAGGAGTACACCCAGGTCAAGCACGTCATGTCCGACAACACGGCCGTCGCGCGGAAGGCATGGCACCGCACCGTCTTCACGGTGGGCTGACCCGGCGGCGGCGCGGTCGCCCGTGCCACGCCACGGCGACGGCGCCGCCCCGATTTCCGGCGACAATCTTCTGGTCCCTCCGCAACGCCCGTCACCAGCAGAACGCAGAATTCTCCGAGCTCCCCGGCGTCACACCGCCATACGGGCCACCGGCGCGGCACCCGCCCCCGGACATATGAGAACGTACGCGGCTGTACGTGCCGTACGCGCTCACGCCCCCGACACCCCTGGACCAGACCCATGACAGCAACCGCCTCCACCGTCAGCAGCAGCGGCACGGACGTCCGTCTCAGCGCCATCAGCAAGCGCTACGGCTCGTTCACCGCGGTCCACCCGCTCGACCTCGCCATCCCCGCGGGCTCCTTCTTCGCGCTCCTCGGTGCCTCCGGCTGCGGCAAGACCACCACGCTGCGGATGATCGCCGGCCTGGAGGACCCCACCTCCGGCAGCGTCGAACTCGCCGGCAAGGACGTCACCGCCCTCCCCCCGCACAAGCGGCCCGTCAACACCGTCTTCCAGAGCTACGCGCTCTTCCCCCACCTCGACATCTACGAGAACGTCGCCTTCGGCCTCCGCCGCCGCGGCATCAAGTCGGTGAAGAAGCAGGTCGGCGACATGCTCGACCTCGTGCAGCTCGGCGACTTCGCCCGGCGCAAGCCCCACCAGCTCTCCGGCGGCCAGCAGCAGCGCGTCGCGGTCGCCCGCGCCCTCATCAACCACCCGCAGGTGCTGCTCCTCGACGAGCCGCTCGGCGCCCTCGACCTCAAGCTGCGCCGCCAGATGCAGCTGGAGCTCAAGCGCATCCAGACCGAGGTCGGCATCACCTTCGTGCACGTCACCCACGACCAGGAGGAGGCCATGACCATGGCCGACACCGTCGCGGTCATGAACGGTGGCCGGGTCGAGCAGCTCGGTGCCCCCGCCGACCTCTACGAGACGCCGCGCACCACCTTCGTCGCCAACTTCCTCGGCACCTCCAACCTCATCACCGCCGACGTCCTCGGCACCTCCGGCGACGACATCCTTCTGCGCGCGTCCGATACCAAACTCACCCTTCCGGCGACCCGATGTACGACCACCGCCCGCGCGGGCGAGAAGCTGCTGCTCGGCATACGGCCCGAGAAGATCACTCTCACCCACGCCGACGACGCCGGCTCCATCCCCGAGGGCCGCAACCGCGTCACCGGCCGCATCGCCGACTCCAGCTTCATCGGCGTCTCCACGCAGTACGTCGTCGACAGCCCCGTCGGCCCCGGCCTGTCCGTCTACGAGCAGAACATCGAGCGCGACAGCCGCCTCGCACCGGGCGCCGAGGTCGTCCTCCACTGGAACCCCGGCCACAGCTTCGGCCTGGACGCGGCGCAGAGCGTCGAGGCGGGCACGGACGCGGGGGAGGGGACGTGAGCGACGCACGCGAGGCCTCCGAGCCGCAGACGACACCGGACGCCGCACCTCTGCGCCTCGCGGGCGGAGAAGCGAACGGAAACAACACGGCGACGACTACGACCACAACCACGGCCCCCGCCGACACCGAAGCGCCCGCCCCCGGCGCGTCCGCCCGCCGCAAGAAGCTCGTCCCCTACTGGCTGTTGCTCCCCGGCATCCTGTGGCTGCTCGTCTTCTTCGCCGCGCCCCTGGTCTACCAGGCGTCCACCTCCGTGCAGACCGGATCGCTCGAAGAGGGCTTCAAGGTCACCTGGCACTTCGCCACCTACACGGACGCCCTCGGCGAGTACTACCCGCAGTTCCTGCGCTCCGTGGCCTACTCCGCCACCGCCACCGTGCTCTGCCTCGCCCTCGGCTACCCGCTCGCCTACCTCATCGCCCTCAAGGCGGGCCGCTGGCGCAACCTGCTGATGATCCTCGTCATAGCGCCGTTCTTCACCAGCTTCCTGATCCGCACCCTCGCCTGGAAGACGATCCTCTCCGACGGCGGCCCGGTCGTCTCCGCGCTGAACAGCCTGCACGTCCTCGACGTCACCAACGCCCTGGGCGTCACCGAGGGACACCGCGTGCTCGCCACCCCGCTCGCCGTCGTCTGCGGCCTGACCTACAACTTCCTGCCTTTCATGATCCTGCCGCTCTACACCTCTCTCGAACGCATCGACCCACGGCTCCACGAAGCGGCCGGAGACCTCTACGCCACCCCCTTCACCACCTTCCGCAAGGTGACCTTCCCGCTGTCCATGCCGGGCGTCGTCGCGGGCACCCTGCTCACCTTCATCCCCGCCACCGGCGACTACATCAACGCCGAACTGCTGGGCTCCACCGACCAGAAGATGATCGGGAACGTCATCCAGTCCCAGTTCCTGCGCGTCCTGGACTACCCGACCGCCGCCGCGCTGTCCTTCATCCTCATGGCCGCCATCCTCGCCATGGTCACGCTCTACATCCGCAAGTCCGGGACGGAGGACCTCGTCTGATGAGCGCTGTGACGCGCTGGCTGCGCCGCAACCTCGTGGTGATCGCGGGCCTTTGCACACTCGGCTACCTGATCCTGCCCAACGTCATTGTGACGGTCTTCTCCTTCAACAAGCCCAACGGCCGCTTCAACTACGAGTGGCAGCGCTTCTCCACCGACGCCTGGACCGACCCCTGCGGCGTCGCCGACCTGTGCGGCTCGCTCTCGCTCAGCCTGCGCATCGCCGTCTGGGCGACCGTCGGCGCGACCGTGCTCGGCACGATGATCGCCTTCGCGCTCGCCCGCTACCGCTTCCGCGCCCGGTCCTCCGTGAGCACCCTGCTGTTCCTGCCGATGGCCATGCCCGAGGTCGTCATGGCCGCCTCGCTGGCCACCCTCTTCCTCAACATGGGCGTCACCTTCGGCTTCTGGACGATCCTCATCGCCCACATCATGTTCTGCCTGAGCTTCGTGGTGACGGCGGTGAAGGCGCGCGTGATGTCCATGGACCCCCGCCTGGAACAGGCCGCCCAGGACCTCTACGCCACCCCGTTCCAGACCTTCCTGCGGGTCACCCTCCCCATCGCCGCCCCCGGGATCGCGGCCGGTGCCCTGCTGTCCTTCGCCCTGTCCTTCGACGACTTCATCATCACGAACTTCAACGCCGGCTCGACTGTGACCTTCCCCATGTTCGTCTGGGGATCCGCACAACGGGGCACACCCGTTCAAATCAATGTCATCGGGACGGCGATGTTCGCCGTCGCCGTGCTGTGCGTCCTCGCCGGTCAGCTGGTCGGCAGGCGCCGTAGAAGGAGCTGAGAACATGGCCTCTCGTGCCATGAACCCTGCACAATCACTCATCGACGCCGCCCACCGGCCCTACTGGCTCGACGACCCCTCCCGGCCGGCGGCACTCCCGTCCCTCGTCGGCGACGAGCACACCGACCTGCTCGTCGTCGGCGGCGGCTACTCCGGACTGTGGACCGCGCTCCGCGCCAAGGAGCGCGACCCGGCCAGGGACGTCGTTCTCATCGAGGCCCAGGAGGTCGGCTGGGCCGCCTCCGGCCGCAACGGCGGCTTCTGTTCCGCCTCCCTCACCCACGGCTGGGCCAACGGCCAGGCCCGCTGGCCCGGTGAACTCGCCGCCCTGGAGCGGCTTGGCCGTGCCAACCTCGACGCGATCGAGGCCACCGTCACCCGGTACGGCATCGACTGCGACTTCGAACGCACCGGTGAGATAGACATCGCCACCGCTCCCCACCAGCTCCAGGAGCTTCGCGAGGCCGCCGACGAGGTCGCCGAACTGGGCCTGTCCGGCTACGAGTTCCTCGACCGTGACGCCCTGCGCGCCGAGGTCGACTCCCCGACCTTCCTGGCCGGCCTCTGGGACCGCACCGGCGTGGCCATGCTCCACCCCGCCCGGCTTGCCTGGGGCCTCAAGCGCGCCTGCCTGGAACTGGGGGTGCGGATCTACGAGCACACGCCCGGCACCGAGCTCTCCTCGCGCTCCGCCGGTCTCGCCGTCCGCACCCCGTACGGCCGCGTCTTCGCCCGCCACGCCGCCCTCGGCACCAACGCCTTCCCCTCGCTGGTCAAGCGCGTACGGCCGTTCATCGCGCCCGTCTACGACTACGCGCTGATGACCGAGCCGCTGAGCGAGGAGCAGCGCGCCGCCATCGGCTGGAAGAACCGGCAGGGGCTCGGCGACGCCGCCAACCACTTCCATTACTTCCGCATCACCCCCGACCACCGCATCCTGTGGGGCGGTTACGACATCGTCTACCACTACGGCGGCGGCGTTCGGCCGGACTACGACCACCACCCGGCCACGTACCAGAAGCTCGCCGAGCACTTCTTCCGCTGCTTCCCCCAGCTCGAAGGGATCCGCTTCACCCACAACTGGGGCGGCGCCATCGACACGTGCTCCCGCTTCTCGGCGTTCTTCGGCACCGCCCACGGCGGCCGGGTCTCCTACGCGCTCGGCTACACCGGCCTCGGCGTCGGCGCGAGCCGGTTCGGCGCGGACGTGATGCTCGACCTGCTGAGCGGGGAGCGCACCGAGCGGACCGAACTGGAGATGGTCCGCAGCAGGCCGCTGCCGTTCCCGCCCGAGCCCGTGCGGTCCGTGGGCATCGGGATCACGCAGTGGGCGATGACCCGCGCCGACGAGAACGGCGGCCGCCGCAACCTCTGGCTCAAGGCCATGGACAAGGTCGGCATGGGCTTCGACAGCTGAGCCGCCCGCCGCCGCGCGCCGGGGTGTCCGGCCGCGCCCGGCGGTGAACCGTTCGCCTCAAGTCGTGCCGTGAACCCGTGTAATGATCCGCCCTCCCGGCCCTCTCATCCGTGAATGCAGAAACAGGCACCCACGGAACGGAGGACCCCATGAGCGACGGAGCGGGGACGAGGAGCGCGGTGGAGTGGCTGGCGACGGCCGCCCCCGACCCCGGGACCTGCCGGTGGGAGTGGGAGCGCAATCCGCTGGGGATCGCGCTCCTGCCCGCCGGGCGGATCTGGGACGTACTCATCCTCTCCAGCGCGCTCGGCCACCCCACCCTGGACGTCCTGTCGCGGTGCACCGACCGGCTCGGTCCCGTCCTCGCCGACTACGGGGACAGCCGGATGGGCTTCTTCGTCCCGCCGGGCACCGCCGCCGGCTGGGTCGCGACCGGCGTGCGGGCCGTGGGCAGGGGCAGTTGGGTCGTCGTCCCGCACCCCGGCCGGGCCGCCTCCGGCGTCCGCTGGATCGTCCCGCCGGACGGCAGGGGAACCCTCACGGACCCGGCGGTCCTTGAGCTGTCGATGCACGAGGCGGCCGCGTTACTCGCCTGCGACCGGCGCGGGGAGGACGACTGAGCGCGAGCGCCAGACCCCACAGCAGGACGCCCGACAGACACCAGCTGCCGAGCACGTCCAGGGGCCAGTGGAAGCCGCACCGGACGAGCCCCACGCCCACGCCCGCGTTGACGACCGCGTACGACGTCATGGCCAAGGCCCGTACGCGGCCGGGCCGGTGGAGCAGGAACAGCAGCGCGGCGGCTCCATAGGCGACCGCCGCCGTGGCGGCGTGGCCCGAGGGGAAGAAGCCGTCCCGCACGCCCGCCATGGCCGCCGGGCCCGGCCGGCCGACGGCGTCCTTGACGGGCACGACCAGCGCGGGGACGGCGGCCATGGTGAGCGCCGCGCACAGCGGTGGCCACCAGCGCCGGGTGCCGGTCGCGCGCAGCGCCGAGACGGCCATGGCCAGCGCGAGCACGGGCACGGCGACCGTGGCGTTGCCGAGGTCGGCGAGGAAGTGGGCGGCGCCGCCCGGCAGGGCCGAGCCGGAGACCGCGCGGCCCGCCCGCTCGTCGAGGGCGCGCAGCGGTCCGTGGGTGACGACCTGCCAGGTGATCAGCGCGAAGAGGAGGGCGCAGAGGCCGGGGAGGAGTCCGAGGCGGAGCGGACCCCGGGCCGACGGCCCCGGAACAGGGGGGGAGGTTCCGAGGCCGCCGTGATGACCGGGGTGCCGCGCGCCCCGGGGGGTATGGGGCGGGCGGCCGTCCGATCGGTGAGGATGCCCGGAGCCGAGGGCTCCGGTGATGCTGTGCGCGAAGGCACGACCGGGTCGGCGATGGGGATTCACCGGCACGGCGGTGTCCGCAGTCCCCTGCGGACGGGGTGTTGCGTTCATCTGCGGAAACCGTACGGCAGGGCGGGGCGTCCGGACAGCCGGATCACCCCTCCACCACCCGCCCCGCACAGGTTCTTCACCCCATGACAGTCCCGGCCCGCGACGACCGCGGCGGCACCGTCGGTCACAGACGCGTGAACGCGGCCTCGATGATGTCCAGGCCCTCGTTCAGCAGGTCCTCGCCGATCACCAGCGGCGGCAGGAAGCGCAGCACGTTGCCGTAGGTGCCGCAGGTCAGGACCAGCAGGCCCTCCGCGTGGCACGCCTTCGCGAGCGCGCCGGCCGCCTGCGCGTTCGGGTTCTTGGTGCCCGGCTCGACCAGCTCGATCGCGATCATCGCGCCGCGGCCGCGGATGTCACCGATGATGTCCGACTTCTCCTGCATCGCGGTCAGGCGGCCCTTCATGACCTCCTCGATGCGCTTGGCCTTCGCGTTGAGGTCCAGCTCGCGCATCGTCTCGATCGAGCCGAGCGCCGCCGCGCACGCCACCGGGTTGCCGCCGTACGTGCCGCCCAGGCCGCCCGGGTGCGCCGCGTCCATGATCTCCGCGCGGCCGGTGACGGCGGCGAGCGGCAGGCCGCCCGCGATGCCCTTCGCCGTCGTGATCAAGTCCGGGACGACGCCCTCGTCCTCGCACGCGAACCACTGGCCCGTACGGCAGAAGCCGGACTGGATCTCGTCGGCGACGAAGACGATGCCGTTGTCCTTCGCGAACTGCGCGATGCGCGGCAGGAAGCCCTTGGCCGGCTCGATGAAACCGCCCTCGCCGAGCACCGGCTCGATGATGATCGCGGCCACGTTGTCCGCGCCCACCTGCTTGGTGATGGCGTCGATGGCCTGGGCCGCGGCCTCCTCGGCGCAGTTCTCCGGGCCGGTCGGCCAGCGGTAGCCGTACGCCACCGGCACGCGGTAGACCTCGGGCGCGAACGGGCCGAAGCCGTGCTTGTACGGCATGTTCTTGGCGGTGAGCGCCATCGTCAGGTTCGTCCGGCCGTGGTAGCCGTGGTCGAAGACGACGACCGCCTGGCGCTTGGTGTACGCGCGGGCGATCTTCACCGCGTTCTCCACCGCCTCGGCGCCGGAGTTGAACAGCGCCGACTTCTTGGCGTGGTCGCCCGGCGTCAGCTCGGCGAGCTGCTCACAGACCTCCACGTAGCCCTCGTACGGCGTCACCATGAAACAGGTGTGGGTGAAGTCGGCGAGCTGCGCGGACGCGCGGCGCACGACGGCCTCCGCGCTGGAGCCCACCGAGGTCACGGCGATGCCGGAGCCGAAGTCGATGAGGGAGTTGCCGTCGACGTCCTCGATCACACCGCCGCCGGCGCGCACGGTGAACACCGGCAGCGTCGAGCCCACGCCCGCCGCGACCGTCGCCGTCCGGCGGGCCTGCAGCTCCAGCGACTTCGGGCCGGGGATCGCGGTGACGACGCGGCGCTCCTGGGGGAGGGACGGGCCTCCGGTCAGTGCGGTCATGAGAGGGCTCCAGGGGGATGAACGAGATCAGTCGGGCTTTTACGTCGCAGGCTAGGGGTGCCGGGCGGGGTCGGGCATGTTCCGTTCGGGAGAAGTGCGCGCGCCGCCTTGTCCGCGGCGGACATGGCGGGCCGCCCGCTCCCGCCGCGCGCCACCTGCGGGTGATCATGACCATACGGGGGCGTGGCATCCCGCGGGTCACCTGAACTCCCCGCGTACGCCTATTAGATTGAGCGGCGGCGCGCACGTCGGACACGCGGTACACGAGTTCTGGTGGGGGCAAGGCAGCGATGGACACTGAGGGCACGTTCGACTCGCCGGGCGCACAGGGACCGCGGGAGTCAGCCGGTCACCGGGGTGTGCCGCCGAGGCCCGCCGAGCCGCCGCGCGTGCCCGCCGTCCCCCCGCAGGGCGCCCCGCCCACCGCGCACCAGCAGGAAACGCCCTTCATGGCCTGGCTGCGCGCCCCGCGCGCCGAGGCCCAGCCCGGCGTCTGGGTCCTCGACCACCGGCCCAGGGCCCCCGAGGAGCCCGGCCGGGTGCCCGGCAGGCAGCTGATCAGCGGCGCGGTGATCGCCTTCCTGTGCGGCTGGCTCTTCTGGTCACTGCTGTGGCACGGCTATCTCGGCCCGTACTGGAAGTGGCCCCTGCGCGCGATGGCGCCGGGGTCGTGGCAGGACGGCACCGAGGAGTGGATGATCGCCTCGTACATCTACTACGCGCTCGCCGCCTGCGTGCTCGCCGTCGGCTTCGGCCGCGTCGGCCGGTGGCCCGAACTGTGGCGCCGCTTCGTCACCCCCCTGTGGGAGCGCTTCTGGCGCCGGATGCCGCCCTCCGTCAGCCCGCCCCGGCCCGAGCGCCTCGCACAGGGGGCGCTCCTCGGCCGGGCGGTGACGGCCTTCGCCGGCGTCTGGGTGGTCTGGCTGCTGTGCTGGAACGGCGCTGTCGGCAAGGTATGGATCTGGCCGCTCGTCGCCTTCACCCCGGTCTCCCGGGACCCGTTCTCCTGGTTCTACGCCTCATACACCTACTACGCCCTCTTCACCCTCCTGCTGCTGTCCATCGCCTGCCGCGTCGGCTGCTGGCGCGAGGTCCGGCGCCGCTTCGGCCCCGCAGACCAGCGCGGCCGCCGCCACGACACCGGCCACCCGGCACGCACCGCCCCGAACGCGCAGGGCGACCCCGCCGAGTGGCCCGAGCTGCGCGCCGCCGGGGCCCACGACGCCGCGCTGCTGCTGACGGCCGAGGCGCGGTCCGGGGCGATGAACGACGTCGACCACTCCCGCATCCAGCGCGCCTGGGAGTCGGTGCGCGCCCAGCCGGGCCGGCTCGCCTCCTTCACCGAGACCGTGCTCCGGCACGGCGCCGCCGCCTGCGCCCACCCCTCCGGGGCGCGCGACCTGCCCGTACGCGCCGCCCGGCACGACCTCGTCAGCCGCCAGGTGCGGCTCGGCACCGCGGCCGACGACCAGCGCAACCCCTACGCGCACCGCGGCGCGGGCTGCGCCCTCGACCCGGGGCTGCTGGGCACCTCGCTGCTCGCCGTCGGCCCGCCCGGCTGCGGCAAGACCGACCGGCTGGTGCGCCCGGTGCTGGAGTCGCTCTGCCTCCAGGCGCTCGCCGGGCGCACCGCCGTCGTCGCGGTCGGTGCGGCGGGCGCGGGGCTGGCGCCCGACGAGGCGTTCGACATCGTGGTGCGCATCGGGCGCCCGGACTCGGCGTACGACCTCGACCTCTACGGCGGGACCGAAGACCCCGACGAGGCCGCCGCCGTGCTCGCCGAGGGGCTCGTCGGCGACCTCACCGCCACGCTCCCCGGCGAGGGCGGCCGCCGCGCCGCGACCGCGCTCGCCCAGATCCTCGGTCCCTACCGCGCCGCCCACGGCCGCTTCCCCTCCGTGCCGGAGCTGCGCGAGCTCCTCGACGGCTCGGCCACCGCCATCGGCGTGCTGCGGGACGCGCTCGCGGCCGCCGGGCAGGAGGCGCAGGTGCGCGAGCTCGACGCCCGCGAGCGGCAGGCGCAGCGCACCGGTGACGCCGGCCCCCTGCTCGCCGACCGGCTGGCGCTCCTCGACCGGCCGGCCTTCGCGCGCTTCTTCGACACCACCCGGCCCGGCCGGACCTTCTCGCTGCGCACCCTCGAACACCCTCTGCGCGTCCGGATCGACCTGCCGGAACGGGGGCACGCGGAGGCTTCGCGGATGCTGGCGCGGCTCGTCCTCGCGCAGTTCACCGAGTGCACCGTCGGCCGCGCCGACCGCTCGCTGTTCGCCTGCCTGGTGCTCGACGACGCGACCCACGCCGTCACCCCGGAGGCCGTGCGCGGGCTCGGCCGGCTGCGCTCGGCCAACGCCGGGGCCGTGCTCACCCTCCGCACGCTCGACGACGTGCCCGAGGCGCTGCGCAGCGCCCTGCTCGGCGCGGTCGGCTGCCGGATGGCGTTCTCGGGCGTGACCACCTGGGACGGCGCGCGGTTCGCGGAGGTCTGGGGCAAGGAGTGGGTGGAGGCCCGGGACATCACCGACCGTCAGGTCATCGCCCACGAACCGCTCACCCGGGCCACGCACATCCTGCGCCGTCTGGTCACCGGCCGGGCGGTCACCGCGCAGTCCGTGACCGTCCGCAAGGTGGAGCGCGAGCGCTGGTCCGCCTCCGAGCTGGCGCACGCCGTACCGGCCGGGCACGCGGTGCTGTCGGTGACCTCCGTACGGGGGGCGAGCGCGCCACCGGTGCTGGTCGACCTCATGAAGTGAGCCGGGGAGCGAAGGGAGCGCGAACCCGGGTGGTCCGGAACGCGGCGTACGCGTTCCCCGCGAATCCTCCACTGAGGCAGAATCGGGAACAGCCGTTCATACGGGACGGCACAGTCGCCCTCTTCCGAAGGTGCCATGCCTCCCACCCTCGCCTCGCTCGTCCACCACTCCGCGCTCAAGCTCGCCGTGCTCGCGGGGGAGGACCGGCTGGACACCCCCGTCCGCTGGGCACACGTCAGCGAGCTCGCCGACCCCGTGCCGTGGATGGACGGCGGCGAGCTCCTCCTGATCACCGCGATGAAGATCGACGCGGCCGACCCGGAGGCGATGCGGCCGTACGTGCGCCGCCTGGTTCGGGCCGGGGTGGTCGGGCTCGGCTTCGCGGTCGGCGTCAACTACGACGAGGTGCCGCGGGCGCTCGTCGAGGCGGCCGAGGAGGAGGGGCTGCCGCTGCTGGAGGTGCCCCGGAAGACGCCGTTCATCGCCATCAGCAAGGCGGTCTCGGCGGCCATGGCGGCCGATCAGTACCGCGCGGTGACCGCGGGTTTCGAGGCACAGCGCGAGCTGACCCGCGCCGCGCTCGGGCCCGAGGGCCCCGCCGCTCTGCTGGCCCGGCTCGCCGCGCACCTCGACGGGTGGGCCGCGCTGTACGACACCTCGGGCGCCGTCGTCGCCGCGGCCCCCGACTGGGCCGCGCGCCGGGCCGCCCGGCTGACCCGCGACGTCGAACGGCTGCGGGAACGGCCCGCGCCGGCCACCGCCGTCGTCGGCTCCGACCCCGCCGAGGAGGGCGCCGACCGGGTCGAGCTCCAGTCGCTGGGCTCCGGCCGCCGGGCCCGCGGCGTCCTCGCCGTCGGCACGGCCGCCCCGCTGGGCACCGCCGAGCGCTACGCCGTGCAGTCCGCGATCGCGCTGCTCACCCTCGCCACCGAACGCTCCCGCACCCTCCAGGACGCCGAGGCGCGGCTCGGCGCCGCGGTGCTGCGGATGCTGCTGGCCGGGGAGCCGGACCACGCGCGGGCCGTCGCCGGTGATCTCTACGGCAGTCTGCTGGACGCCCCCTTCCGGGTGCTCGTCGCGGAGGCGGCGACGGAGGAGAGCGAGCAGGACGACGACGCGCCCGACCCTCTCGCGGTGCTCGCGGACGCCGTCGAGACCGCGGCGGGCCGGGTGGCGGAGGCCGTCCTGGTCGTGCCGGACGGCGAACGCCTCGTCGTCCTCGCCTCCGACGGCGGCGCCGCGGTCGCGGCCTGCGCGGAGCACGCGCGGGCCGTCGAGGAGCGGCGCGGCACCAAGGCCCGGCCGCGGGACCGCAGCGCGGCGGCGCCCGACGACGACCTGGTCGTCGGCCTGTCGGCCCCCGTCGGGACGGTCGCCGCCGCGTCCGCCTTCCGCCAGGCCGAGCAGGCCCTGTCCGTGGCCCGCCGCCGGGGCCGGGTCCTGGTCGAACACGAGGAGGTCGCGGCCGGCTCCGTCCTCCCGCTGCTCGCCGACGACGCCGTACGGGCCTTCGCCGACGGGATGCTGCGGGCACTGCGCGAACACGACGCGACGGGCCGCGGCGACCTCGTCGCCTCCCTGCGGGCGTGGCTCTCGCGGCACGGCCAGTGGGACGCGGCGGCGGCGGATCTGGGCGTGCACCGGCATACGCTGCGGTACCGGATGCGGCGGGTGGAGGAGATCCTGGGGCGCTCCTTGGACGACCCGGACGTGCGGATGGAACTGTGGCTGGCGTTGAAGGCGACGTCGCCGTCGGCGGGCGAGTAGGCGTCGGCCCTGGCGGGCGGCTTTTTCCCCGGCCCCGGCTGCGAACGGGTTCGCGCCTGCGGCGGGCTTTGTTCCCCTACCCGCCCCTTCCCGAAACCGGGGCTGCGCCCCAGACCCCGCAACACGCTTCGCGCGTTGTCCTCAAGCGCCGGACGGGCTGGATTGTGCGGACCGTAACCAGCGAATTCAGCCCGTCCGGCGTTTGAGGACACGCGGCGCAGCCGCGTTGGGGTCCGGGGTCTCCCCGGTTTCGGGAAGGGGCGGGGTAGGGGAAAAAGCCCGCCGCAGGCGCCACGGGCCTGTGCTCTGCAAGCGAACCCCAGCCCGCCATTTCGGCGCGGCGCCGTACGCCGTCGCTCCATCAAGGACAATCCGCCCCCACCCGCCCCACCCCTACCGTGGGGGAGCCACAATCATCCGTACCCCCCGGAGGGAAAACCGTGACTGCTCCCCACGCGTTCTGGCTGGCCGGCCGTGAGGCCCTCGGCGAGGAGACCTTCGACGTCACGAACTCCTGGGACGGCCGCCTCGTCGGCACCGTGAGCGTGCCCACCGAGGCGCAGGTCGAGGAGGCCGTGGCCGCCGCGCACGCCGTGCGGGACGAGTTCGCCGCGACCCCCGCGCACGTACGCGCCGCCGCCCTCGACCACGTCGTGAAGCGGCTCACCGAGCGCACCGAGGAGATCGCCCAGCTGATCTGCGCGGAGAACGGCAAGCCCATCAAGTGGGCCCGGGGCGAGGTCGGCCGCGCGGTCTCCGTCTTCCGTTTCGCCGCCGAGGAGGCCCGCCGCTTCAACGCCGGTGACGCCCAGCGCCTGGACACCGACGCGGGCGGCACCGGCCGGCTCGCGCTGACCCGCCGTTTCCCCCGGGGCACCGTCCTCGGCATCGCGCCCTTCAACTTCCCGCTGAACCTGAGCGCCCACAAGGTCGCCCCGGCCATCGCGGTGGGCGCGCCGATCATCCTGAAGCCCGCCCCGGCGACGCCGATCTCCTCGCTGGTCCTCGGCGAGATCCTCGCGGAGACGGACCTGCCGGCGGGTTCCTGGAGCGTGCTGCCGGTTCCGAACGACCGGATGCCCGCCCTCGTCCAGGACGAGCGCCTGCCGGTCATCTCCTTCACCGGCTCCGGCCCGGTCGGCTGGTCGATCCTCGACTCGGCGCCGCGCAAGCACGTCACCCTGGAGCTCGGGGGCAACGGCGCGGCTGTCGTCCTCGCCGACTGGTCCTCCGAGGAGGACCTCGACTGGGCGGCGCAGCGCATCGCCACCTTCTCCAACTACCAGGGTGGCCAGTCCTGCATCTCCGTGCAGCGCGTCATCGCCGACGCCTCGCTCTACGAGCGGCTGCTGCCGAAGGTCGTGGCCGCCGTCGAGGCGCAGGTCACCGGCGACCCGTCCGACCCGGCGACCGAGGTCGGCCCGCTGGTCAGCGAGGACGCCGCCAAGCGCGTCGAGTCCTGGGTGGACGAGGCCGTCGCGGCCGGTGCCAAGCTGCTGGCCGGCGGCAAGCGCGAGGGTGCCACGTACGCCCCGACCGTGCTCGCCGACGTCCCCGCCGACGTGACGATCGCGTGCGAGGAGGTCTTCGGCCCGGTCCTCACCCTCACCCGGGTGGACGGCGAGGCCGCGGCCTTCGCCGCCGTCAACGACTCGCCGTACGGTCTCCAGGCGGGCGTCTTCACGCACGACCTCCAGACCGCCTTCCGCGCGCACCGCGCGCTGGAGACCGGCGGCGTGATCGTCGGCGACGTGCCGTCCTACCGCGCGGACCAGATGCCGTACGGCGGTGCCAAGCAGTCCGGTGTGGGCCGCGAGGGCGTGCGCTACGCGATGGACGACTACACCTACGAGCGGGTGCTGGTCATGACGGGTCTGGCTCTGTAGAGCCCGCGAGCAGTCGCAACGGCCGGGGTGCGCACGGGGCGCCCCGGCCGTTCGCGTGCCCGCCCGCGCGCCATGGCCCGATCCTTGCGCAGCATGGCAGTCAGGCCACTCGTCGGTGTGCGCCCCCTGCGACAGGCTGGAGGCATCGAAGAGCGCGACCCCCAAGGAGCACCACCGCCATGACCGACACCTCCGCAGCCCCCGCCCGTATGCGCGCCGTCGTCCAGGAGACCGCCGGCGGCCCCGAGGTCCTGAAGCTGGCCGAGACCGACCGGCCCGTGCCGGGCCCGACCGAGATCCTGGTCCGGGTGCACGCGGCGGGCGTCAACCCCACGGACTGGAAGACCCGCGAGCGCGGCTCCTTCTACACGGGCGAGACCGTCCCCTTCACCCTCGGCTTCGACGTCTCCGGCGTGGTCGAGGCGATCGGTGACGGCGTCACCCTCCACGCCCCCGGCGACGAGGTCTACGGCATGCCCCGCTTCCCGCACCCGGCCGGCGCCTACGCCGAGTACGTGACGGCCCCCGCGCGGCACTTCGCGCCCAAGCCGCGCGGGCTCGACCACGTCCGCGCCGCGGCCCTGCCGCTCGCCGCGCTCACCGCCTGGCAGGCGCTGGTCGACACCGCCGACGTACGCGAGGGGCAGCGTGTGCTCATCCACGCGGCGGCGGGCGGCGTGGGCCATCTGGCCGTGCAGATCGCCAAGGCCCGCGGCGCGTACGTCATCGGCACGGCGAGCGCCGCCAAGCACGACTTCCTCCGCGGGCTCGGCGCCGACGAGGTGATCGACTACCGCGAGCAGGACTTCGCCGAGGTGGTCCACGACGTCGACACCGTCCTGGAGGCCATCAGCGGTGACTACCCCGCCCGTTCCCTGCGCACCATGCGCCCCGGAGGCACCCTCGTCTCCCTGCTGCCCCTGACCGACGAGGTGCGCGCGGAGGCCCGCGAGCGGGGCGTCCGGGCCACCCGCATCATGGTCGAGCCCGACCTCGCGGGCCTGAAGGCCCTGACCGAACTGGTCGAGACCGGGCGGCTGCGCACCGAGATCGCCGCCGCCCTGCCGCTGGCCGAGGTGGCGAAGGCGCACGAGCTCGGCGAGACCGACCGCACCTCCGGGAAGATCGTCCTCAAGGTCGTGGACTGACCGCCCGCTCCGGCGCGGACGGGGGGCGGGCCGGAACGTTGCGCGGGGTCTGGTAGACGTCCCGCGGATCGGGTACATACGGTCGAGTAGCACCGGTCGGTAGCCGACCGGCCCCGACTGAAGCGGCGAGGTGCCTCTCATGACCGCACCATCCGTACGACCGGTCTCCGAGCGCGAAGCACGCCAGGTCGCCGAAGCGGCCCGGGAACAGGACTGGAAGAAGCCCAGCTTCGCCAAGGAACTGTTCCTGGGACGCTTCCGGCTCGATCTCATCCACCCGCACCCGACGCCCGCCATGGAGGACGTGCGGCGCGGCGAGGAGTTCCTCGCCAAGCTCCGCGACTTCTGCGAGACGCGCATCGACGGCGCGCTCATCGAACGCGAGGCGAGGATCCCGGACGAGACAGTCAACGGGCTCAAGGAGCTCGGCGCCTTCGGGATGAAGATCGACACGAAGTACGGCGGCCTCGGCCTCACCGCCGTCTACTACAACAAGGCCCTCGCCCTCGTGGGCTCCGCCAGCCCCGTCGTCGGCGCGCTGCTCTCGGCGCACCAGTCCATCGGGGTACCGCAGCCGCTCAAGCTCTTCGGCACCCAGGAGCAGAAGGAAGCCTTCCTGCCCCGCTGCGCCCGCACGGACATCACCGCCTTCCTGCTGACCGAGCCGGACGTCGGCTCCGACCCCGCCCGGCTGGCGACCTCGGCCGTCCCCGACGGCGACGACTACGTCCTGGACGGCGTCAAGCTGTGGACCACCAACGGCGTCGTCGCCGACCTCCTGGTGGTGATGGCCCGGGTGCCGAAGAGCGAGGGCCACAAGGGCGGGATCACCGCCTTCGTGGTCGAGGCGGCGGCGGAGGGCGTGACCGTCGAGCGCCGCAACGCCTTCATGGGCCTGCGCGGCATCGAGAACGGCGTCACCCGCTTCCACCAGGTCCGGGTGCCCGCCGCCAACCGCATCGGCCCCGAGGGCGCGGGCCTGAAGATCGCCCTGACCACCCTCAATACCGGCCGGCTGTCCATCCCGGCCATGTGCGTCTCCGCGGGCAAGTGGTCGCTGAAGATCGCCCGCGAGTGGTCGGCCGCGCGCGAGCAGTGGGGCAAGTCCATCGCCCTCCACGAGGCCGTCGGGGCGAAGATCTCCTTCATCGCCGCGACCACCTTCGCCCTGGAGGCCATCCTCGACCTGTCCGGCCAGATGGCCGACGAGGACCGCAACGACATCCGCATCGAGGCCGCCCTCGCCAAGCTCTACGCCAGCGAGATGGCCTGGCTGATGACCGACGAGCTGGTCCAGATCCGCGGCGGCCGCGGTTACGAGAGCGCCGCCTCCCTGGCCGCCCGCGGCGAGCGCGCCGTCCCCGCCGAGCAGATGCTGCGCGACTCCCGCATCAACCGGATCTTCGAGGGCTCCACCGAGATCATGCACCTGCTGATCGCCCGCGAGGCCGTCGACGCCCACCTCTCGGTGGCGGGCGACCTCATCGACCCGGACAAGTCCCTGGGCGACAAGGCGCGCGCGGGGGCGCGCGCGGGCGGCTTCTACGCCCGCTGGCTGCCCAAGCTCGTCGCCGGGCCCGGCCAGCTGCCCCGCACCTACGGGGAGTTCCACCCGGCCGGCCACCGCGACCTGGCCACCCACCTGCGCTACGTCGAGCGCTCCTCCCGCAAGCTCGCCCGCTCCACCTTCTACGCCATGTCCCGCTGGCAGGGCCGGATGGAGACCAAGCAGGGCTTCCTCGGCCGCATCGTCGACATCGGGGCGGAGCTCTTCGCCATGAGCGCCGCCTGCGTGCGCGCGGAGCGGCTGCGTGCCGAGGGCGAGCACGGCGGCGAGGCGTACGAGCTCGCCGACGTCTTCTGCCGTCAGTCCAGGATCCGCGTCGAGGAGCTCTTCGGCCGGCTGTGGACCAACACCGACGACCTCGACCGCAAGCTCGTCTCCCAGGTCATGTCGGGCGCGTACGAATGGCTGGAGTCCGGCATCGTCGACCCCAGCGGCGACGGCCCCTGGATCGCCGACGCCACCCCGGGCCCGGCCACGACGGAGAACGTCCACCGGCCCATCCGCTGACCCGGTTGCGGCCCGGACACCACCCCGAGGAGGGCGGACGGGGGGATCCCTGTCCGCCGTCCGGCCGGGAGAGGCAACAATGGAGTCCATGACGGACTCCCTCGCTGACCCGCATCTGCGCTATTCCGCCCCCACCGCCGCGGGCGGACCGCGCGAGATCGTGATCCTCGGTTCCACCGGCTCGATCGGCACCCAGGCCATCGACCTCGTGCTCCGCAACCCCGACCGCTTCACGGTGACGGCCCTGTCCGCCGCCGGCGGCCGGGTGGGGCTGCTCGCCGAGCAGGCGCGCCGGCTGCGGGTCCGTACGGTCGCCGTCGCCCAGGCCGACAAGGTGCCCGCGCTGCGCGAGGCGCTGGCCGCGCAGTACGGCACCGCACCGCTGCCCGAGATCCTGGCGGGGCCCGACGCGGCCACCGAGCTCGCCCGCAGCGAGTGCCACACCGTGCTCAACGGCATCACCGGCTCCATCGGCCTCGCGCCGACCCTCGCCGCCCTGGAGGCGGGCCGGACGCTGGCCCTGGCCAACAAGGAGTCCCTGATCGTCGGCGGCCCGCTGGTCAAGGCGCTGGCGAAGCCGGGGCAGATCATCCCGGTCGACTCCGAGCACGCGGCCCTCTTCCAGGCGCTGCTGGGCGGCACCCGCGCCGAGGTCCGCAAGCTGGTCGTCACCGCCTCCGGCGGGCCCTTCCGCGGCCGCACGAAGGCCGAGCTGGCCTCCGTCACCCCGAAGGACGCCCTCGCCCACCCCACCTGGGCCATGGGCCCGGTGATCACGATCAACTCCGCGACCCTCGTCAACAAGGGCCTGGAGGTCATCGAGGCGCACCTCCTCTACGACATCCCCTTCGAGCGCATCGAGGTCGTCGTCCACCCGCAGTCCTACGTCCACTCGATGGTGGAATTCACCGACGGCTCCACGCTCGCCCAGGCCACCCCGCCCGACATGCGCGGGCCCATCGCCATCGGCCTCGGCTGGCCCGAGCGGGTCCCGGACGCGGCCCCCGCCTTCGATTGGACCAAGGCGTCCACCTGGGAATTCTTCCCGCTCGACGAGGAGGCGTTCCCGTCCGTCGGCCTCGCCCGGCACGTCGGTACCCTCGGCGGCACCGCGCCCGCGGTCTTCAACGCCGCCAACGAGGAGTGCGTCGACGCGTTCCTCGCGGGCCGGCTGCCGTTCAATGGCATTGTCGATACCGTCGCCGAGGTGGTGGCGGAACACGGCACACCCGCCGCGGGAACCCGCCTCACCGTCCCGGACGTCCTGCAAGCGGAGACCTGGGCCCGCGCCCGGGCCCGTGAACTGGCAGCGCGTACGGGCCCGGCGGCCCGTACCGCGCAAACGACCTCGGAGGCCCGCGCATGACAACCCTGATGACGGTCCTCGGGATAGTCGTCTTCGTGGTGGGCCTGCTCTTCTCGATCGCCTGGCACGAACTGGGACACCTCTCCACCGCGAAGCTCTTCGGCATCCGGGTGCCGCAGTACATGGTCGGCTTCGGGCCGACGATCTTCTCGCGGAAGAAGGGCGACACCGAGTACGGCATCAAGGCCGTGCCGCTCGGCGGCTACATCCGCATGATCGGGATGTTCCCGCCCGGCGCGGACGGGAAGATCGCGGCCCGCTCCACCTCGCCCTGGCGGGGCATGATCGAGGACGCCCGCTCGGCCGCCTTCGAGGAGCTCCAGCCGGGCGACGAGACGCGGCTGTTCTACACGCGCAAGCCGTGGAAGCGCGTGATCGTGATGTTCGCCGGCCCCTTCATGAACCTCGTGCTGGCGGTGGCGATCTTCCTCGGCGTGATGATGTCCTTCGGCATCAACACCCAGACCACCCAGGTCTCGACCGTCTCGGCCTGTGTGGTCAAGGCGGCCGACAAGACCGACGCATGCCCCACGGGCGCCAAGGACTCCCCGGCCAAGGCCGCCGGGCTCCAGCCGCGCGACAAGATCGTCGCGTTCAACGGCCACCGGACCGACGACTGGGCCACGCTCCAGAGCGAGATCCGCAAGACCACCGGGCCGGCCACGATCACCGTCGTGCGGGACGGGGCGCAGAAGACCCTGAACGCCGACCTGATCTCCAACCAGGTCCAGAAGTACGACAGCAAGGGCACCCCCATCAAGGGGCAGTACGTCACCGCGGGCTTCCTCGGCTTCACGCCCGCGACCGGCGTCGTACCGCAGTCCTTCGGCCAGTCCGTCAACCGCATGGGCGACATGGTGCAGTCCGGCGTCGAGTCGCTGATCGCCCTGCCCGGCAAGATCCCGGACCTGTGGAACGCGGCCTTCGACGGCGGCGAGCGCAAGGCGGACTCGCCCATGGGCGTCGTGGGCGCGGCCCGCGTCGGCGGCGAGGTCTTCAACCTCGACATCCCGCCGTCGCAGCAGGTCGCGACCATGCTCTTCCTGGTCGCGGGCTTCAACCTCTCGCTGTTCCTCTTCAACATGCTGCCGCTGCTGCCGCTGGACGGCGGGCACATCGCCGGAGCGCTGTGGGAGTCCCTGCGCAGGGCCTTCGCCCGGGTCTTCCGCCGCCCCGACCCCGGCCCCTTCGACGTCGCGAAGCTGATGCCGGTGGCCTACGTGGTGGCCGGGATCTTCGTCTGCTTCACGCTGCTGGTGCTGATCGCGGACGTGGTGAACCCCGTCCGCCTCACCTAGCCCGGAGACCCGCCCGGCATGGCCGGACGGGCGGGATTGCGCGAGCCCGCGTTTTCCAGCCCGTCCGGCCTTGCCGTAACCTCGAAGACCGGAGCCCGCCGATCTCGGGACCTTGATTCACACCTTGGGGTTGCTCGCCAGATGACAGCGATTTCGCTTGGAATGCCTTCCGTTCCGATCAAGCTCGCCGACCGCAGGGTCAGCCGCAAGATCCAGGTCGGTTCCGTGGCCGTCGGAGGCGACGCACCCGTCTCGGTGCAGTCGATGACGACGACCAGGACCTCGGACATCGGTGCCACGCTCCAGCAGATCGCGGAGCTCACCGCGTCCGGCTGCCAGATCGTGCGCGTGGCCTGCCCGACCCAGGACGACGCCGACGCGCTGGCCGTCATCGCCAAGAAGTCGCAGATCCCCGTGATCGCCGACATCCACTTCCAGCCGAAGTACGTCTTCGCCGCGATCGACGCGGGCTGCGCCGCCGTGCGGGTCAACCCCGGCAACATCAAGCAGTTCGACGACAAGGTCAAGGAGATCGCCAAGGCCGCCGGCGACGCCGGCACCCCGATCCGCATCGGCGTCAACGCCGGCTCCCTGGACGCCCGCCTGCTCGCGAAGTACGGCAAGGCCACCCCCGAGGCGCTGGTCGAGTCCGCCCTGTGGGAGGCGTCCCTCTTCGAGGAGCACGGCTTCCGCGACATCAAGATCTCGGTCAAGCACAACGACCCGGT